>NZ_JFJV02000108.1:27240-85179 GCF_000611145.1 Cupriavidus sp. SK-3
AGCACCACGGCGTCGTGTCCCATCTGGCGTAGCCAGCTCGCTGCCACGGTCGCACGCACACCATCGGCATCGATCAGCACGAGGCGCGCGCGCCGCACGCCCACATACTGGTCGGTGGCCTGGATCAACTGGCCGCCGGGTGTGTTCTGGGCGCCGGGTACCGACCCGGCGGCATACTCCTCCGGCGTGCGGACGTCGCACAGGAAGGTAGTGCGCGAGCGGTCGTCGAGCCACGCGCGGGCCTCGGCCACATCGATGCGGGGGACTGAGAAGCGCTGCGCCATCGCCTGCGCGGCGGCGCGGCCCGCATCGAGGCCGCGGGGCGCGGCGTTGTCCGGATAGCGCCGCGTGCCGCCGTGTTCCAGCCTGAAGTCGTTCAGGTACCAGCCTTGCGTGCCGTTCTCCAGTGCGTATACGGGGTTGGGCACACCGAAATTGATCAAGGTCTGCGCACCGATGATGCTGCGCGTGCGGCCGGCACAGTTGATCACGATGGGCGTGGCCGGGTCCGGCACGAGGTCGCGCAGGCGGTAGGCCAGTTCGCCATTGGGGCAGCAGATGGCGCCGGGGATGTTCATCTTGCGGAATTCCGCGACGGGCCGGCCGTCGAGCACCACCGGGGCTTGCTCGCCGGCCTGCATGGCGGCCAGTTCGGCGGCCGAGACGCGGGGCGTGCCGTAATGGTGCTCGGCCAGTTCGCCGAAGGTCTTGGATGGCACATTGACACCGGCGAACAGCGCATAGCCGGCGGCATGCCAGCCCGGCACGCCACCGTCCAGCACGAACAAGCGCGTGTAGCCGAGTGCCGCCAGGGCCTGCGCGGCGCGCGGCGCCACGCCGTCGCCATCGTCGGCCAGCACGATGCGCGCCGAAGGATTCGGGGCCAGCCGGCCTATGTCGAGTTCGAGCCGGCTGTAAGGCAGCGGTACCGCGTAGAAGGGATGGCCTTCGCCGTACTGGCCATGTTCGCGGATATCGAACAGGGCGATCTCCTCCTGGTCGTGCAGCCAGCCTTTGAGGGCGGCGGGATCGAGCAGGGTGTAAGGGGTAGCAAGGATGTCGGGCATGCGGTTCTTCAGGCAAAAAGGGGGCCTGGCCTCCTGGCCGCGCACGGGCGGGAGGCAAGCGGTAGTGCGCTGGAAAAGGGCTTTGGCAGAGGCGGGTCGGTGCGGGCGTGTCAGTGCCGCACCGACCCGGTGCCGCTTAGCGGCGCGTCTTGACGCCCACGCTCATGGCCTGGCAACGGCCCGTTTCGAGGTCATAAGCGGTGCGGCTGGTCAGGGTTTCCAGGGCGCGGCCGTACATATGCAGGTGACGGATCACGGATTCGCCGCGAATTTCGACCGAGTGGATGTCGTCGGGGAGCAGCGCGATGCCCGAGCCCGGGCCCACTTCCACGGTGTGCGAGTGCGCCAGCGTACCCACGCCCGGCACGCTGCCGTCGTCGGTGCGCAGGTAGACGTCGTTGTACTCGGTCCCCACCACGCCGGCCACGCAGGCCCAGGTGGTGTGGTCATGCGGCGGGATGCGCTTGCCCGGCCGCATTACGTTGAGGTACAGCGCGAAGCTCTGGTCGGGATCTTCCGCAATCAGGTAGCGGGCCTGGCGCTCGCCTTCCTCGGGCGGGGCGAATTCGCTCTCGGCCCACAGTTGCGGCCTGGCTGCCAGTTGCGCCACCTGATCCAGGACGCTGGCCAGCGAGTCGCGGGTGACACCGCCGCTGGCTACGATTTCCTTGATGGATCGAATGGTTTCCCCGACGGCGGCCTGGCGTTGTTGTGCGATCGACATGTCTCTAGAATCCTTGCTGAGTCTTGATAGTTCTTGGTTTGCGGGGCGGGACGTATCTTTGTCTGGTTTCACTGTAATGAAGGCCAGTGCCCAAAACCACTTAATCACCCATGAAAACACTTAAGCAAGTCTAATGAATGCGTAATCTCGACCTGGACCTGCTGCGCACCCTGGTGGCCATTGCCGACCACGGCACGTTTGCCGCGGCGGCCGAACGGCTGCATCGCACCCAGTCTGCCGTCACCCAGCAGATGCAGCGGCTGGAGGAGCAGGTGGCGCTGGTGTTGTTCGAGCGGCAGGGGCGCGGCAAGCAACTCACGCGGCATGGCAACAAGCTTGTGGAATATGCGCGGCAACTGCTGAACCTGAACGACGAGGCGTTGCGCGTGCTGCGCGAGGGCGACCTGACCGGATCGCTGCGTATCGGCGCGCCGCACGATGTGGCCGACACCATCCTGCCGCCGCTGCTGTCACACATCGCGCGGGCTTCCCCCGCCTTGCGGCTGGAGATCCATGTCGGGCGCAGCCCTTTCCTGATGGAGTCGTTGCGGCGAGGCGAAATCGACCTGACTGTCTCCACCCGCGAAGACAGCAGCCTGGATGGCCTGGTGTTGCGCACTTCGCCCACCATCTGGGTGTGCGCGGCGGATTTTGCCTATGAGCAGGGCAGCACGGTGCCCTTGATCCTGGCCGACGAACCCAGCCTGTTTCGCAAGCTGGCGCTGGAAGCGCTCAAGGAGGCCGGCGTGCCCTGGCGCGCGGCCTATTTTGCGCCGAGCCTGATTGGCATCAAGGCGGCCATCCGCGCGGGCCTGGGCATCACGGCCCGCAGCATCGACCTGCTTGGCGCCGATATGCGGGTGCTGGGCGACAAGGACGGGCTGCCGCGCCTGCCCGATGTGACGTATTACCTGTGGGCCCGGCCGAATGCGGCCAACCCGGTGGCGCGGCAGGTGTTCTCCATGCTCAAGACCACTTTGCAGCGTGGACTGGCGGCTGCGTGAAAGTGGCTTGAGGCGGGTGGGGGTAGCTTGAGGTGGTTGTGGAGGGGCGTGCGTGCTGGCCCTCAGGCGGCCTGCGCGAGCCGGAAGGCGCCGACCGCCTCGGCAAGCTGGCGCGCCTGCGTTTCGAGCGAACCGGCCGCGGCGGCCGCCTGCTCCACCAGCGCCGCATTCTGCTGGGTGACGGCCTCCATCTGGGTGACGGCCTCGCTGACCTGCACAATGCCGGCGCTTTGCTCAAGCGATGCCGACGAGATGTCTTCCATGATCCGCGCCAGGCGCTGCACGGCGTCCACGGTCTCGCTCATGGTCTGGCCGGCCTGGGCGACGAGTGCGTTGCCCGCACCGACCTTGCTGGCGGAGTCGTCGATCAGGGACTTGATCTCGCGTGCGGCGCTGGCGCTGCGTTGCGCCAGAGCGCGGACCTCGCCCGCCACCACGGCGAAACCGCGTCCCGACTCGCCCGCCCGCGCCGCTTCCACGGCGGCGTTGAGCGCCAGGATATTGGTCTGGAATGCAATGCCGTCGATCACGCTGATAATGTCGGCGATCCGCTTCGAACTGCTGCTGATGTCGCCCATGGTCTGTATCACGCCGCGTACGTCGTCGCCGCCGCGCGTGGCCAGGCGGGCGGCTTCGGCGGCCAGTTCGCTGGCCTGGCGCGCGCTTTCCGTGTTGTTGCTGACCGTGGAGGTGAGTTCTTCCATGCTGGCGGCGGTCTGCTCGAGCGATGCGGATTGGTGCTCGGTGCGTGCCGACAGGTCGGTGTTGCCCGCGGCAATCTCGCGCGCGCCGGTGTTGACGGAGTCGGAGCTTGCGCGCACCTGGCTGACGGTGCGCGTCAGCGCCTCCTGCATGCGTGCCACGGCGGCGAGCACACGTCCCACTTCATTGCCGCTGGCCGCCACCGCGCGGTGGCTCAGGTCGCCCTTGGCCACGCGGTCGAGATGCTCGGCGGCGGCAGCCAGGGGCGCTACGACGAACGCGCGCAGCCCCAGGTGTACCGCCACGATCAGGCCCAGCGCTGCGGTGATGCCCACCACCACCAGTTTCACTACCAACTGGTAGCGCGCGCTGCTTGCTTCGGTTTCCTGTTGCGACAGCCGGGCCGCCTCCACCTGGAAGCGCTCGACACCCGCCGAGTAGTCCGCGCCCGAAGGCGTGACTTCCTTTTCGTTGAGGGTGGCATAGGCAGCAGCGTCGCCGCTGCGCAGCGCTGCCATGGCGCGCTCTATCGTGCCGGCATGGCGCCGCGCGGCGTCGGCGACCTGGCGGCGCAGGGACGCGTCCTGCTCTTCCTGCGCGGGCGTGGCCTCGAAGCGCTGCAACGCCCTGGCGGAATTTCCAAGGGCTTTGGCGGCGGCATCAAGTGCGCTGGCATCGACCCCGGCACCACCCTCGCGCGCCGTGGTGTAGGCCCGTGCCAGCGCTGCGCGGGCCCGGGTCATGTCCTTGTACGCATCGTTGAGCAACAGCGTGGTGGCGGAAAGCTGCTGGACGCGGCCGGTTGCCTGGTTGGCGGCTCCCAGCGCTAGCACGCCGACGCCGGCGCCAAACACGATCATGCATGCAAAGGTCACCAGGATGCCCAGCAAGGCGGTGCGCACGCTCAGGTTTTTCATCATCGGATCGGGACAGGGATTTGAGATCACTGGACTAACGGAGGCCGTGGCCCGGACTTGACCGGGATCATGCCGATGTTTGCGTCAGATCAATCCCGATGCGTGAAATAGGCGGCCAGGTGTCGGTTTGCGCACAACTTGCGGCCGCCCCTCAAGTTGTCGCCGCACCGCACCGATAGACAGGCTTTCCGCCCAGCGCGGGCTCCACAGCCATTAGCCTCCGGGCACCTCGCCATGCTTGCCAGCCTGACCATTCGCGCCCGCCTTCTCGCTACCGTTTCCCTGCTGTTCCTGCTTGCCCTGGGCGTGGGAGTGGCCGCCTTGCTCGGCTTGCGTGCCGCCAACGACGCGCATGAGTCCACCTACACGAACCAGCTCGCTTCGGCGCTGGCGCTGGGCGAAGCGGACCTGAGCCTCACCCGCGCGCGTACGGCGCTGGACCGCGCCATGCTCTACCCGGACAGCCCGGAAGCCAAGGGTTTGCTCGACCGTACCGAAGAGCTGACGCGGCGTTCGGACGAGGCATGGAAGCGCTTCATGGCCTTGCCGCGCGACAGCGAGGAAGACCAGTTGGCCGTGGCTGTCGCGGCCAAGCGGGAGGCCGCCAACCGCGATGGCATCGCCGCCATCATCGCCGCGCTGCGGGCCGGGGACCGCGCTCTGGCCGACCAGATCATGGACGGCAAGCTCTCCCGCCTGTTTCGCGACGCCAATGACAGCAGCCTCAAGCTGAGCCAGTTCCAGCTCAAGATGGCCGCTGGCAATTTCGAGGCGTCGCAGGTGGCGTATCGCCATTTCCGCAACGGGGTGATTGCCGCCATCGTACTGGCGCTGCTGGTGGCGGCCGCTTGCGCGGTGTTCCTGCTGCGCGCTATCGTTGGCCCGCTGGAACTGGCGCTGAAGCAGTTCGACCGCATCGCGGCGGGCGATCTCAGCCATCCCGTGCAGGTTACGCGCCGCGATGAGATGGGGCGCCTGCTTGAAGGCCTGGCGCGCATGCAGGCCAGCTTGGCGCACACCGTGGGGCGCGTGCGCCAGGGTGCCGGTGCGATCACCGCAGCCACGCGGCAGATCGCAGCCGGCAACGCCGACCTCTCCGGCCGCACGGAGGCGCAAGCCGCCTCCCTGGAAGAAACGGCATCCAGCATGGAACAGATGACCTCCACGGTGCGCCAGAACGCAGACAACGCGCGCCAGGCCAGCCAGCTTGCCGTCAGCGCGGCCGAGGTGGCCCACCAGGGCGGCGCGGTGGCAGGCGACGTGATGGCCACCATGGGCGATATCAGCGCTGCGGCCAAGACCGTCGCGGAGATCATCGGTGTCGTCGACGGCATTGCCTTCCAGACCAATATCCTGGCGCTCAATGCCGCCGTCGAGGCTGCCCGCGCGGGCGAGCAGGGGCGCGGCTTCGCCGTGGTAGCGGGCGAAGTGCGCGGCCTGGCGCAGCGCAGCGCCGGCGCGGCGCGCGAGATCAAGTCCATGATCGAGACTTCGCTGGCGCATGTCGCAACCGGCAGCAGCCTGGCCGGGCGCGCGGCCAGCACCATGGAGGATGTGGTCGCGGCGATTCGCCGCGTGACCGACATCATGGGCGAAATCGCCGCCGCCTCGGCCGAGCAGAGCAGCGGCATCGAGCAGGTCAACCGGGCGGTGACGTCGATGGACGAAGGCACCCAGCAAAACGCCGCGCTGGTCGAGCAGGCTGCTGCCGCGGCGGCCTCGCTGGAGGAGCAGGCGCGCCAACTGGATCAGGCTATCGCCGCGTTCCGCGTGTAAGCTGGCGGTCGGGCCCGCGCATATGGCGGGATGAGGGATGCGCGGTGGCGCCGCATGCCACTTTTGTGCGTTCGGTCCCATTGAACTAGGGTATACGTAGTGACAAAGGTGGCGGAACAGTGCCATCGTTACCAGCAGGCGGCCTGCGGTGGCCGAAGCACCGGGAATCCCCGGTTTCCTCGCAAACGGACCTGAATCGTGCGTCGACGTCTCTGGCCCAGGCTACTGTTATTGGTGCTGCTCGTTAGTGGCGTCTACTTCGTCTGCGCGGCCGTCAGCGAGGAGCTGGCCACTTCGCGGTTGCAGGCGCGCTACTTTGCCGGGCGGGCGAAGGACATCGCGTTCGCGGTGCAGGACGGTCCGAGTGATCGCATCCGCTTTCCGGAAGACGGGCCTTATGACCTGCGCTTCGGCTACAGCCGCTTGCCGGAGTTCACGGAACTGCTGGAGGCGCGCGGTTATCGCCGCGAACGCCAGGCGCGCTGGTCCGACCAGATGCTTGAGCTGACCGATTCCGGATTATTCGCGCCGTACCACGAAAAGACCCACGCGCGCCTCGACCTGCTCGATTGCAATGATGAGGCGTTCAATGCCACGAGCGCGCCGTCCCGTACCTACGGCAGCTTCGACCAGATTCCAGGCTTGCTGGTGGGCGCCTTGCTCTTTATCGAGAACCGCGACCTGCTCGATCCCGAATTTCCCACGCGCAACCCCGCGCTTGACGTGCGGCGCTTCACGCGCGCCGCAATGGACCAGGGCGTGCGTTTTTTCAACGATAAGCACGACGCCGCCGGCGGCAGCACGCTCGCCACCCAGATCGAGAAATACCGCCATTCGCGTGCGGGCCGAACCAGTTCGCCCAAGGAAAAGCTTCGGCAGATGGCCAGCGCGTCGATGCGCGCTTATCTGGACGGGCCGAACACCGTGGCCGCCAGGCAGCGCATCCTGCTCGATTACCTGAACTCCGTGCCGCTTTCGGCCCGTGCCGGCCTGGGCGAGATCAACGGGCTGGGGGATGGGCTGTGGGCCTGGTACGGGCAGGATTTCGACGAGGCCAACCGCTTGCTGGCGAATGCGGCAGGCCCGGGACCCGGCGCCGGCCAGGGCGAAGGCGAACTCGGCGAGCGGCAGGCGAAGGTGTTCAAGGAGGCGCTTTCGCTGATTATCGCGCAGCGCGGGCCATCGCATTTCCTGCGCCGCAATACCGCCGGGCTGGTGGCATTGACCGACAGCTACCTGCGCTTGCTCTCGGCTGCGGGCGCCATCCCGCCGTGGCTGCGCGACGCGGCGCTGGCGCAGCCACTGAAGCTGTCTCCCCCGTCGCTGGACCGGCCCGAAATCTCGTTTGTTTCGCGCAAGGCCCTGAGCGGCGTGCGCACCGACCTGCTGCGCTATCTCGATCTCGACAGCAGCTATGAACTGGACCGCCTCGACCTGACGGCCCATAGCACCATCAATACCGGACTGCAACGTGTCGTCACCGAGGCACTATTGAAGGCGGGCACGCGCGATGGCGCCCATGCCTTCAACATGTACGGCCACAACCTGCTGCGCGAAGGCGACGACCCCGGCAAGCTGGCGATCAGCTTCACGCTCTACGAGAAGATCGACGGCGCGAACCTGCTGCGCGTGCAGGCCGACAACCTGGACCTGCCGTTCGACCTCAACCGCGGCGCGAGGCTTAACCTGGGCTCCACCGCCAAGCTGCGCACGCTGGTGACTTACCTCGAGATCATCTCGGAACTGCATGAGAAATATGCCGGCATGACGCCCGCCGAGTTGCGTGAGGTCAAGCCGGCCAAGCTAGATGCGTTGACCCAGTGGGTTTTGAACTACCTGCTCACCGCTTCCGACAAGAGCCGTCCCGCCATCCTGGAGGCCGCCATGCTGCGCCGCTACTCCGGCGGGGCGGGCGAAGCGTTCTTTACCGGCGGCGGGCTACAGACCTTCACCAACTTCGAGCGTTGGGAGAACACGAAGATCATGCCCGTGCGGGAGGGGTTCGAGCATTCCGTGAATCTGGTCTTCATCCGCCTGATGCGGGATATCGTGCGTTACGAGACCTACCGGCTGCATCCCGATGCCGACGAGTGGCTGAACAACCCGGCCGCGCCGCAGCGGCGGGCCTACCTGGTCCGCTTTGCCGACAAGGAGGGTAGCGACTACCTGCGCGCTTTTTATTCGAAGTATCGCGGCAAGACCCATCAGGAAGCGTTGAAGCGCATGCTGGAAAACCGGCACTTCTCGCAGGTGGGGCTGGCGGTGGCGCTACGCAGCGTCGAACCCGACATCGATCCGGCGCAGTTCAACAAGATCATGCGCGCCACCCTGCCGCGCGTGGGGCTGACCGATGACAAGCTGGCGACGCTGTACCGCAAGTACGGCCAGACCAGCTTTTCGCTCAACGACCGCGGCTACCTCGCACGGGTGCATCCGCTGGAGCTATGGCTGCTGGATTACCTGCGCCAGCGGCCCGACGCCAGCCTGGATGAAGTCTTGCGCGACAGTACCGACCAGCGCCAGGAGGTGTACGCCTGGCTGTTCAAGGCCCGCAATCCCGGTGGCCAGACCCGCCGCATCCGCAGCCAGCTGGAGCGCCAGGCTTTCGCCGAAATCGCGCGGCGCTGGCAACGGCTGGGCTATCCGTTCAGCGGGATCACGCCGTCATATGCCTCGGCGATCGGCGCTGCCGGCGATCGTCCCGCCGCCCTGGCCGAACTGGTCGGGATTATCCAGGGCAATGGCGTGCGCCAGCAGGCGACCGCGCTGCGCAGCCTGGAATTCGCGCAGGGCACGCCGTACGCCACCGATTTCGGGCTGGCCGGGCAGGGCAAGCGGTTGTTGAGCGAGGACATTTCGGAGGTGGTGCGCGCGGCGCTGGTCGGCGTGGTGAATTCGGGCACGGCTGGCTCGCTGAAAGCCGCGCTGGGCAACAGCGGCATCGTGGCCGGCGGCAAGACTGGCACCGGCGACCATCGCTACGAAGTCTACGGGCCGGGCGGCCGGCTGATTTCCTCGCGCGTGGTCAGCCGCTCGGCCACGTTTGTGTTCTTCCTTGGCGACCGTTATTTCGGCAACGTTACGGCTTATGTGCAGGAACCCTACGCCGCGCGCTACGCCTTCACCAGCGCGCTGTCCGTGCAACTGCTGAAATCGCTCGCGCCTACGATCCTGCCGCTGGTGCGCGACGGCGGCGCGCGCTCTCCGCTGGCGTGCCGGCATTGAACGGCCGGCACGGCGGTCCCGCTGAATCCGCGGCTAGTCCCAGCAGTGGAGCCGCGCACAGTACGCGTCCTCGGAAGTCCGGGCATTGCGTTCGTATTCGGCGATTACCTGCAAGGTGGCGGACTGGAGCAAGGAGCCCGCGGTGAGCGAAGCGGCAAACTCGCGCAGACCCTGCAGGCAAATCACGATGGGAGGTAAAGCTTGGTCCTGCATGATGCGTTGCTGGCTCGTTGATGGGCGGGATGTGCCTCCCGACAATTCGATTGTAGGTAGCGGCGAGCCGGGCAATTGCAAAGCAATGTGTCTGCGCGAACCTTTGTGGTGTTGGGCCGCAAATCAGTTGCGTCCGAGCCACGGAGTGTAGCGCGTGAGCCGCGTGGCCATCACCATGGCTGCCCTGATTCATGGCGCGATGATGACTGCGGCAGCCATGCGGCCGGTGGGGCGTTGCGCGGCCACCACGGAAGCCGGCCCCGGCACAGGAATAAAGCAAGCCGTGGATGAGGTCGAGCGGGGATATCACATGGCCAGCCCCCCGGCACCTCGGTAAAAACATCGATAATGCGCAGTCCTTTGCGCGGCACGGAAGACGGGCGGTTGTCCTTGGGACGTTGTTCTATTATCATTAAATGTTAATCAAATTAACATGGCTGGCGCACTGGCTGGCACTCTGCAATCCCATGGAATCCAAAACCGCCCGTCTCACCCTGCTGATCGACCCGGTGAAGAAGAGCGCCTTCGAGAACCTGTGCGCGGCACAGGACAAGACGCCCTCCCAGGTAGTGCGCCAGTTGATTCGCGACTATCTTGAAATGCATGGCGTAGCTTATGCCACCAAGCCACGGCTTGGCGGCGAGGCGCAGGTGGGGGGCGAGGAAGCCTGAGCGCAGGCCGCCAAAGCGGCGGGGGCGGCTGGAAACGCGAGGCCGGCATCGCCGTCCTGAGTCGGCCGCGCGAACCGCCCGGGCTATCGCCTTGGGCGTCCCGACGTGAACGTTGGCCTCAGCGCCTGGAATGCCGGTCGCCGGGCACCGCGGACTGGTGTTCGGCCGGCCGTGGCGTGGTGATCCAGCGTGCTACCGCGGCGGCGTCCAGCGGGCGCGAGAACAGATAGCCTTGTCCCATATGGCATCCCTGCGAGAGCAGGAACTGGCGCTGCGCTTCGTTTTCCACGCCTTCGGCGACCACCGCGAGTTTCAGGCTGTCGCCAATACGGATGACGGCGCTGGCCAGTTCGCGGGCGGCGGCATCGCTTTCCAGGTCGATCACGAAACTCTTGTCGAGCTTGAGCTGGTGCACAGGCAACTGCCTGAGATAGCCAAGGCTGGAATATCCCGTGCCGAAGTCGTCCATGGACAAGCGTACGCCCTGTGCATGGATGGCCGCGACGGTGGCGGCAATGCCGGCGTCATCCTCCATCAGCAGCCCCTCGGTCATCTCCAGCACCAGCGCCTGGGCGGGCAGGCCGTGGCGAGCCAGGGTCTCGGCCACTTGTGCCGGCAGCCCCGGGTCCCGGAAGCTGGCGGGGGAGATATTGACCGAGATCGTGGGCACGGACAGCCCCTGCTGGCGCCAGGCGGCGAGTTGCGCGCACGATTGCTCCAGCACCCAGCGATCGAGTGCGCCGATCAGGCCGCTGTCTTCGGCCAGCGGTACGAAGCGGTCGGGTGACACCACGCCGAAATGCGGGTGATGCCAGCGGACCAGGACTTCCAGGCCGTAGAGCCGCCCATCCCGCAGGAACACCTGGGGCTGGAAATTGAGATGCAATTCCTCCGAGAGCAAGGCATCGCGCAGCGCCGATTCCAGCGCAAGGCGCTCCTGGGCGGCCCAGTTCATCTCGATGCTGAAGAAGCGGAACAGGTTGCGCCCCGCGGCCTTGGCGTCGTACATGGCCATCTCGGCGCAGTGCAGCAGGTAGTCCAGGGCATCGCCATCGGCGGGAAACATGCTGATTCCGATGCTGGCCGACGGCGCGATGCTGGCGTGATCGATGCGCAGCGGCTGGTGCAGCGCGGCCAGGATGCGCTTGCCCGCGGCAATGGTCCGGGCGCGGTCGCTGTCGGGCAGCACCAGAGCGAACTCGTCGCCCGAAAGCCGGGCCACCAGCGCGGATTCCCCGGCATGCGCGATCAGGCGCTGGGCAACCTCGCGCAACAGCTTGTCGCCGCCGGCGTGGCCAAGCGAGTCGTTGATATGCTTGAAACGGTCCAGGTCGACGAACAGCACGCTGAGCGTGGTGCCGGCCTGGCGCGCGGCGGGCAGCAGGGTGCTAGCCTGCATCTGCAGCAGGCTGCGGTTGGGCAGGCCGGTCAGCGAATCGTAGTGGTCGAGCTGCATGATCCGCTCGGCCGCTGCCTCGCGTTCAAACGCGAGCTTGCATAGCGAAGTGCACACCTCGAAGAGCTGCAGGTGGAACGCATCGGGCTGGCGGACAGTGCGATAGTAGAACGCCAGCGTGGCGAGTACGCGCCCGTCGCTGGCCTTGATCGGATACGACCAGCACGCCGCCAGGCCAAGCGGCAGGGCGAGATCGCGGTAATCCGCCCACAGCGGATCGTTGGCGATATCGCTGACCACCACCGGCTCGCCCAGCCAGGCGGCCGAGCCGCAGGAGCCGGCAGCGGGCCCTATGCTCATGCCGTCCAGTGCCGCCGCGTAGTGCGCCGGCAGGCTCGGCGCGGCCAGCGGGCGCAAACGGCCGTCGGCGTCCACCCGCAGTACCGAAGCAATCACTGAAGGCGCAACGCGTTGCACTTCCTCGCAGATCAGTTCCATCACGGCCGGGAGCGGTTGCTCCATCACCATGGCCTGCAACACCTTTCGCTGCAGCAGTTCGTAGGCTTTCTGCTGTGTGATATCCGTGAGGATGACGATGCCGTGATGCCGGTCGCCCCCGGTCGGATGACGGTCGCTGGCGACCAGATGCCGGACCGTGGCGGAGACCCACAGCGGGCTGCCATCGCGCGCGTACACCAGCGCTTCATGGCGTTCGCCGCCTGGGGAGGCGCGGTGGGCATGCAGCCGTTCCATCACGCCCGGATCCGTGAATTCGCGGGCCAGCAGCTCGCGCGGCGTCTTTCCAACCATCTCGCCGCGCGTGTAGCCGAGCATGCGCGTGAGCCCGGCGTTCGCGTACACAATATGCCAGTCGGCATCGACCACGAGGACCGCGCTGTCGATCTCGTCGGCGATGACCGAAAGCAGTGGATGGTCGTCGCGGCTGGGTTCGACGCTGCCCGCCACCTTCAACAGTAGCGTGCGCAGCGTGACGTCTCCGAGCCGGGTACTGGACTCCGCGATAAAGCCAAAGCGCCGCTCGCCGTCCGGCCGCAGGATCTGGACGGCGGGCAAAGGCAGGGCATGCTCGCCGTCCTGGCCGGGTTCCGCGCCGTGAGCGCGCGCGGCGATGCCGGGCAGCTTTTGCACGAGCGCGTCCACGTCCATCCCGAAGACTTGCTTGCGGGATGCCCCATAGAGTGTCTCCGCCGCTGCGTTCAGGAAGATCACCCGGTTGTCCGCGTTCAGTACGAAGACGGCGTCGGAAGCTTGCTCAAGCGAATTGCGGAACAACTGATGCGGGTCGGCTATGCTGAGCGCTTTGTCTCTGTCTGGCATGGGTGAGGTAAACGTCGCTAACGCCCGAGAATGCCCGCCTGGCCCGCCTGGGCTCATGGGACATTGACTCGGCTCTGATGCAGGTATCGGCATCCGGTAGCGGATCCTGAAGTTTTTTTTGCATACCGCTTTCCGGGAGTTGATTCAGCGACCGCTGAAAACCGCGGGTTGCCCGCGCAGGACCGCAATGGCAGCGCCTGCCGCAAGACCGGCGCGACGCGGCAAGCTTGGCATAATGGCGCGCTGTCCTGGCGGCGCGATGCACGTGCCGTTCCCATCGAACCGGAATTTCCCATGATCATCTGCGCCGGCGTAGGTCCCGGGCACCTTGACTTCCTCACCCTTGGCGTAGCGGACCTCATCCGCGGCGCCGACATCGTGGCCGGATTCGATACGGTCATTGAGGTCATACGGCCGCTGGTGCCGCCGAATGCCCGGATTGTCACCATGGGCTACCAGGACCAGGTCGAGCGGCTCGACTGGGTTGCGGCCAGGCATCATGCCGGCCGCCGGTGCGTGGTGCTGTTCATGGGCGACATGCACTTCAGCGGCTTCCAGTACCTGGAGCGGGTGGAACGGGCTTGCGGCCATCCGGTGGAAACCGTACCTGGCATTTCCGCCGCCCAGGTGCTGGCCGCGCGCGGCAAGGTTTGTTTCGACGAAACCACCTTCCTGACGTTTCACCGGCGCGGCGACCTGGATCCGTTCAAGCGCCATCTCCTGCATGTGCTGGCGGACCAGCGCAATGCCATCGTCATTCCACGTCCCTGGGATTTCATGCCCAGGGACATCGCCGCCTGGCTGGTGGCCCAGGGCGTTGCGCCGGCGCACCCGGTCGAGGTGTGGGAGAACCTGACGCTGGCAGATGCCGCGTGGCGGGGCACGCTGGCGCAATGCACGCAGGCGTTCAGCGACATGAGCATCATGCTGATCCGCAGCATGGCGCCGATGCCCAGCCAGATTGAGCCACGGCGCACCCCGGCGCAGGGGGACTCGGGACAGGAGAAAACTTGATCTGCCGCAACACCCGCGCATCGCCCGCTTGCGCTGCACTGCACACGGAGTAGAGTCCATCACGGATGGTCGGACAAGGTCTCCGCGCGATCGCGGACGTCCCCGGAACGGAGGGAAAACACCATGGATTTCAAGACCGTGCTGGTCGAACTCGGCTCCGACGCTGGCTGTGCGGATCGCGTCGGCCTTGCCGCCGGGCTGGCGCAGCGCTGCGCGGGCCATGTGATCGGCGTGACAGCCACCGGCATGCGGCTCGAGCCTTTCCGGGGCGCGGGCGACGAGGCCGGGCGCTACGCCGAACTGGCCAGGCGCCAGTTGCTGGCGCAGGGCGCCGAAGCCAGCGCCGCGTTCCATCGTGCCATGCACGAGGCGGCGCCGGGCGTGGGCTTCACGCACCGGCTCATCGAGGACGAGCCCGGCTGGGCCCTGGCCCAACAGGGGCGGATGGCCGACCTGGTTGTCCTGGGCCGCCCGCCCGGCCCGGAATCCGTCCCCGTGCTGGTGGCGCAGACTGCCGAGTATGTGATGCTCAACGCCGGCCGGCCGGTGTTGCTGGTGCCACCTGGCGCGCGCCGCCTGACTGGCGAGCATGTGGCCATCGCCTGGGACGGCGGACGGGAGGCTGCCCGCGCGGTGGCGGATGCGATGCCCCTGCTGCGCCAGGCGCGGTGCGTCACGGTGGTTTCGGCGTCGAGCACGCATGATCGGAAAGGCACCCACGACATGCCCGATGTCCCCGGCGCGCACGCAGGCCTGCGCGATCATCTGGCGCGGCACGGCATTGCCACTGTCATGCATACCGTGCAGGGCGGCGACCGGGTTGGCCGGCTGCTGCTGGAAGCCGTGCGTCACCTGGGGGCTGATCTGCTGGTGGCGGGGGGCTATGGTCACGCACGCCTGCGCGAGCTGGTAACCGGGGGCACCACGCGCACGCTGATGCGCCATGCCGAAATTCCGTTGCTGATGTCGCACTGACGGGCCAGCGGTGTCCAGAGCTGCTGGCTCGCCTGCCGGCGACATCGGTATATAAATTAATACAATATGTAGTGATATATTGATTGCTTCGGCCAGGGGCCACCCTGGCTGCGCCCGGCCATTTTTCCATGCCATTGCCGACGCCAATGGCCGGCGTGGTGCTGTCTGGCGCGGGTGCATGGCAAGGTGCGGTCTTCGTACTGGCCATGCTGGCCGGCATGGCGTCGTCCGAATGGCATGAAGGGCCCGAATGGCTCGAATGGCTCGAATGGCTCGAATGGCTCGAATGGCCGGGACGCTCTCGCGCAAGCCACCCACGCTGAAGCTTTGCCGGGCACAATCACGGCTGCCGCGCGAAGCGAAATCACCGGCCCCCTAACCCACACGCCCCCAGCGCCATAGAGAGAAATCGATGGAAGTCGATACGATAGACGAAGAATCCGGCGAGGACGCGCCAGCCAAGGCCCAGGCTGCGCGCCGTAGCACGTGGGTGAACGTGGCGGTCAACATCCTGCTGACCTGCATGCAACTGCTGGCCGGCCTGTTCGCCGGCTCGCAGGCGTTGATTGCCGATGCCATCCACTCGTTGTCCGACCTGGTCTCGGATTTCGTGGTGCTGTTTGCCAGTCACCATAGCAGCAAGGACGCGGACGCCGATCACCACTATGGCCACCAGCGTTTCGAGACGGCCGCGTCGCTGGCGATCGGCGTGCTGCTGCTCGCGGTCGGCGCCGGCATGCTGTGGTCGGCCGTGCAAAAACTCGAGCATCCGGAGTTGGTGCTGCCGGTCAAGCCCATCGCCCTCTGGGTGGCATTGGGCGCGCTGGCGGCAAAGGAGCTGTTGTTCCGCTACATGCTCGCCGTAGCCGAGCGCGTGCGCTCCAGCATGCTGGTTGCCAATGCGTGGCATGCACGCTCGGATGCGGCTTCGTCGCTGGTGGTTGCGGTCGGTATTGGCGGCAATATGCTCGGCTACCACCTGCTCGACCCGGTAGCGGCGCTGGTGGTTGGCCTGATGGTCACAAGGATGGGCTGGACGTTTTCCTGGGACGCGCTGCACGACCTGATGGATCGCGCCGTGGACGAGCAGACCGTCGAGGCGATCCGGCAGGCCATGGCTGCCACGGCAGGCGTACAGGGCCTGCATGACCTGAAGACGCGCAAGATGGGCGACTTCATCCTCGCTGATGTACATCTCGAGATCGATGGCGCAATCAGCGTGGAAGCCGGGCACCGTATTGCCGTGGAGGCGCGCCGGCGCGCGCTGGAAGTGCGCGATGTGTTGAACGTGATGACCCATGTCGACCCGGTCCCGGTGGTGCCGCAGGCAGCGGCGGAGCCGGTCCGGCCAGGCGCGGCATGACTGGCCGCCGCGCCGTGCATTGATCGGCCGCGGCGATCAAACCATCGGGAAATGCGGATTCCCGCATCGAAGACAGCCCCCTATACTCGCGCTCACCGGAACACGCCGCGCGGCAGATTCCAGGGCCGCGCGCCTCCGGTTCCAAGAAATGAAGGCAAAGACCTGACCGAAGCGAGGGGAGACAAAGATGGAAAAAAGACGGGCTGTTGCCTGTGTAGTCATGCTGGCTGCCAGCGCCATTGGCATGCAAGGCGCTGCGGTTGCGGCCGAGGCGTATCCGGCAAAGGCGATCCGCTTTGTCGTGCCCTATCCGCCGGGCGGCCCGACCGACCTGATGGCGCGGTTGCTGCAGGCCAGCATGCAGGCGCGCTTCGGCATTCCGGTGGTGGTGGACAACCGCGCCGGCGCCGGCGGCAACATCGGCACCGATGCCGTGGCCAAGGCGGCGCCGGACGGATATACCATCCTGCTCGCGGCGAGCGGACCGATGGCCGTCAATGCCACGTTGTACAGGAGCCTGCCGTTCAGTCCGCAGAAGGATCTCGCGCCCGTGATCCAGATATCCGCGTTTCCGCTGGTGCTGGAGGTTCATCCGTCCAGCCCGCTCAAGGACGTGAAGGCATTTATCGCCGCCGCCGGCAGCAAGCCGGGCGACTACAGCTTCGCGTCGGCGGGCAACGGCACGCCGCAGCACCTGGTCGGCGAACTGTTCAATACCGCCGCCGGCACGAAGATGCAGCACGTCGCCTACAAGGGCGCGGGACCCGCGCTCAACGACGTGCTGGGTGCCCAGGTGCCGGTGATGTTCGATATCCTGGGCAGTTCGCTGCCTTATATCAAGGCGGGCAAATTGCGGGCGCTGGCGGTCACCACCAAGGCGCGCGTGCCGGCTTTGCCGGACGTGCCGACGCTGGCCGAAGCTGGCCTGCCGGGGTTTGAGTTCGTGGCGTGGCACGGCATCGCCGTGCCGGCCGCGACGCCGCGGGAGATCGTGTTGAAACTCAACGGCACCATCAACACCATCTTTGCCGATCCCGAATTCCGCAAACGCTGGGAAGCCATCGGGACGCCGGTGGTGGGCGGCACGCCGGAGGCCTTCGGCACGCTGATACGCAGCGAAACCACCAGACTGGGCAAGATCGTGCACGAAACGGGCGCGACCGTGGACTGAGCGGTGCAGTGCGGCGTGCCGATTCCCGGCAGGATTGCCATCCCGGCCTTGAACGGGCATCCGGCGGCCGCACGCTTCGTGCCGCCGCGAAGCAAGAGCAGGTGTCGTTGATCGGGTATGTGCGGCTCTCGCCCGAGGCGGGGCGGATTCTGGCAAGCTGGAGCGCTTAGGCCTACAGCAAGGTCGAGTCAACCGCCAATATCTTCGGCGCCATATCAATCAGGCGGTCGGCCTGGCGGCGGACCAGGGCAGCGATCGAGCGCACCATGTCTCGCTCCTCTCCGACATACACCAGATCCTCGGCTTGCCCGGCGGCCTGCGCGGCAGCGGCGCGCGCCAGGCTTGTCATGGTCCGCACGGCGGTCGGCCTGCGGATGCCGATGCGTGACATGAAATCCGCGAAGGCATAGGGCGTGGCCTCCGCCATGTCGAACGCATCGCCGATCGCCATCGCAAAGTCATGCAGGAACTGATCGTACTGGACCACGGAGACCAGGTCGTAGAAGGGCGCGGGCGTCAGCCCGGCTCGCGTGCAGAAGAACGAGAAGTTCTTCCCGTGCGCGTCGCTGTTGCCGATCAGGAACTGGAAAATCGCCCATTGCAGCATGATGCGCTGGGCGACGGCCTGGTTGACCGTTTTCTCTCGCAATGAAAACAACCGTGCGAAGCTGACGCCGTCGCGGATCGCCGCAACGTCCCTGGCGGCGCCGAAATTCCGTTCGTATTTGTAGCTCACCGGAAGATCCAGCGCCTGGCACGCGTCGACGATATGCAGGCGCCTGACGATGCCGTTTTCCTTCACGCGGTCAAAGCGCGTGACCAGCAGGACCGGGCTGGGAATGCGGCGAATCGACACCGGCGCCACGGGCAAGCCCAGGCGGCCGGCCAGCGTCATGCAGAAGTGTTCGTTTGCCACCATGCAGCTGGCCGAGTCATGGACCGGCTCGGGTTTGACGATGTGGGTGGACGCGACGCCGGCCCCGTCGGCCAGGTAGATGCGCTCCCCTTCCATGAAGACAGCCAGTTTGTCCTGGTAGCCGGCGATGGACAGGCGAACCCGGCCATCCCAGACGGTGAAAGGCACTTGCTCCCGGTCGCGGATGCGCTGGTTCAGTTCAGCGGCGGAGATCTCGCGCAGCTGTGGCGCCTGCGCCGGCGGCGGGGCGTCGGCATGAAAGCTGAGTGCCCCCGCAGTTTCCCCGCCAAGCTGGCGGATCAGGCCGTAGACGTTGTTCTTTGAGACTTGCCCGTAGACCGAGGCGATGTCCAGTGCCCGCCCTTCGGGAAGCAGGTTCTCAATAAAGCGCCTGAGACTTGCCGAACTGGCCGGCCTATCGAAGGGGATGGCTGGCGAGAGCGGGTAGCGATGCGCGGCCGAACGCCAGGCCTCGTCATAGGCAAACGAGAAACTGTCTTCCAGCGCGTCATACTGGACGGTTCCCACCAGATCGGAACCATCGAAAACGCGGAGCGAGTGCGTTGCCATCAGGCACCCTCGAAAGCGATGGCGGGAATCTCGATATCCGCGGTGGCCGCCTTCGGTCCCAGGATCATGCCAAGGCCCAGTCCGGAAAGGACGAGCAGGAGCTTGTCGGTCTGGACCGGGCGGCCATTTTCCAGCCGCGACAGAAGATTCGCCGATACGCCGCAAAAGCTCGCCGCGTCGTCGATCCTGAGCTGCTGCTTGAGCCGGCGATGACGGACGAGCGCGCCGAGTTCGCCAAGACTGGAGATCCGCGGCTGGGGAGGGGGCAGGGAGGTTGGCAACTGGCGCGGCATATGGTTTGAGACTTCCTGGCGTCTGGGGAATTGTTTCGTTTTACGGAAACAAGGGTCACGCGAAGTGAAACCTGGTTCATTGTTTCCGTAAATGGAAACAATAGGATTGATGACGGCCAAAGTCAATATAGTTTCCGTTTGGCGAAACTATAGTGCCTGGTGAGGCATGCGAGGCGGCTGAAACAGGGTGACCATCCACCTCGACATCGATTCGGTGCGCGCGCTGGAACGGGCCTTGAGCGCCTATCCGGGCGCCATCCTGGTGGTGTCGCACGACCAGCGCTTTCTCGATGCGCTACGGCTGACACATCGGTTGGCCTGGCACGGCGGGGAGTGGCGGCTGGTGCCTTGCCGCTGAGGCGCCGGCGTCAGTTGCCCGCGTCGCCAGGGTGTTCGTCGACCGAGCGGACCGCCGCGCGCCGCAAGGCGTCGAGCGCGGCGCTCACGGCGGTGCGGCCGAAGCCATCGTCGCGCCAGTACATCGACACCGAGCCGAAGCCGGCAAGCCGCAAGGGCAGGATGCGCAGGGCGCCGAGCTGTTCCAGGCGGCGCGCGGTCCGGTGCGAGGCTACGCCGATCATATTGCTGTGGTTGAGCAAGGTCAGGTTGAGGATGACCGAGTTCGACTCCACGCAGTCGCCTGGCATGCTCTCGCCAGCCGCGTTCAGCGCCGATTCCAGCGTGTTGCGGATGGGCGTGCCGCGCGGCCAGACGATCCACCGGTAGGCACGCAGATCGCTCCAGGCGGGCTCGGCTAGCTCGAACAGCGGGTGGCGCGGGCGCGTCACGAAATGGATCGGCTCCATGTAAAGCGCCTCGGTGCGCATCTGCCCGTCTTGCAGTTCCGGGGCGGAGCGTCCCACCACGATATCGGCCTCGCCCCGCGCCAGTTGCGCCATCAGCAGGTTCATCGTGCTTTCCACCAGCCGGACCTGGGCTTTCGGCAGGCGCTGCAGCAGGGAGGTGACGGCAAGCGGCACGGTGTCGGCGGCAGAGGCACCCGAGGTGCCGATCACGACCAGGCCGGCGCCGCCTTCGCGCATGGCCTGCATGTCGTCGCGGGCGCTATCCAGGTGCGCCTCGATGCGCTGGGCGTGCGCAATCATCGATTCGCCATAGGGCGTTGGCCGCAGCCCGCGCGCGTGGCGCTCGAACAGCGGCAGGCCGATGTCGTCTTCGAGTTCCTTTAGCCATTTCGACAGGGCCGGCTGCGTGGTGCTGAGCGCCACGGCGGTCTGGCTCATATTGCCGGTCTGGGCCAGGCTGAGCAGCATCTGCAAGTTGCGCAACCGGAGGCGCTGGGTCCAATCCATCAGGGTATTCCCTTTGAGATATATCCATATCGATATGGATAAGAGGAATTGATTATTTTACAAGGTATATCTCCGGGCGTATAAATCTTCCATCGAAGCCCACAGTCCGCAGCCCGCAGTGGCTGCTCCCCGCCCCGCAGGGCGATGGACCCGGAGACAAGCATGTCAGACGCAAGCAAGAACGCGGATCGCTCGGCGTATTACGGCCGCATCGGCCGCAACCATCTGGCCCCCCTGTGGGAATCGCTGCACGCGCTGGTGCCGCGCGAGCCGCGCCCGCAGGCGCAGCCGGCGATCTGGAAGTACGCCGAGATCCGTCCTCTGGTGATGCAGGCTGGCGAGGTCATCAGCGCGGAAGAGGCCGTGCGCCGCGTGCTGGTGCTGGAGAATCCCGGCCTGCCCGGCAAGTCGAGCATCACGTCCACCCTCTATGCCGGACTGCAACTGATCCTGCCGGGCGAGATCGCCCCCAGCCATCGCCACACGCAATCCGCGCTGCGCTTTATCGTGGAAGGCCGCGGCGCCTGGACCGCCGTCAACGGCGAGCGCACCACCATGCATCCGGGCGATTTCATCATCACGCCGTCGTGGACGTGGCACGACCACGGCAACCCAGCCGTGGCCGACGGCGGCGAGCCGGTGGTCTGGCTCGACGGGCTGGATATCCCGCTGCTGCAGCACCTGGACGCCGGGTTTGCCGAAAACTATCCCGAAGCCTCACAGCCGGTGCTGCGTCCCGAGGGCGACAGCTTTGCCCGCTTCGGCCACAACATGCTGCCGGTGCGCCACCGCGTCACCGATCCCACTTCACCAATCTTCAGCTACCCGTACGCCCGCAGCCGCGAGGCGCTGGACCAGCTCTACCGCAATGGCGAACTCGATGCCTGGGACGGCGTGAAGCTGCGCTACGTGAACCCGGCGACCGGCGGCTGGCCGATGCCGACCATGGCGACCTTCATGCAGTACCTGCCAGCCGGCTTCCAGGGCAAGACCTATCGCAGCACCGACGCCACCGTCTATTCGGTGGTGGAGGGGCGCGGCACCGTGCGCATCGGCGAAGCGCAGTTCCAGTTCGAGCCGCGCGACACCTTCGTGGTGCCGTCCTGGCAGCCCGTGCAACTGGCTTCGGTCGGGGACACGGTGCTGTTCAGCTATTCCGATCGTCCGGTGCTGTCCGCGCTCAACCTGCTGCGCGAAGAACGCACCTGATCTTTTTTGCCCGGGGGCGGAACGCGGCGCGTGCCGGCCCTGCAAGGCTTCATCCATTCTTTCCGTGTGAGGGTTTCCCCATGCCTTTCGTCATTACTCCTCCCGCTACCGTGGCCATTCCGGTCGTGGGCAGCAGCGACCAGTTTCCCGTGCGCCGCGTCTACTGTGTGGGCCGCAACTACGCGGCGCATGCCCGCGAGATGGGCTTCGATCCCGATCGCGAGCCGCCGTTCTTCTTCTGCAAGCCAGCCGACGCGGTGATTCCGGTAGCGTATGGCGAGACCCTGACGCTGCCCTATCCGGCGCAGACCGCCAACTACCACTATGAAGCCGAACTGGTCGTCGCCATCGGCAAGGGCGGTTCGGATATTCCGCTGGAACAGGCGCTGGAACACGTGTGGGGCTATGCCGTGGGCCTGGACATGACCCGCCGCGACCTGCAGATGAAGATGCGCGAGATGGGCCGCCCCTGGGAAATCGGCAAGGCCTTTGACGCCTCGGCGCCGATCGGCCCGATCCATCCGGCCAGCGCCGCCGGGCATTTCGCGCAGGGCGCGATC
The DNA here is from genome assembly GCF_000611145.1 of Cupriavidus sp. SK-3. NCBI lineage: Bacteria > Pseudomonadati > Pseudomonadota > Betaproteobacteria > Burkholderiales > Burkholderiaceae > Cupriavidus > Cupriavidus sp. SK-3. The sequence continues at coordinate 49,658 of NZ_JFJV02000108.1, forward strand.
TGGCTGACCGTCAATGGCGCCGACAAGCAGCGCAGCGACGTAACGCACCTGATCTGGTCGGTGGCCGAGACCGTTGCCGATCTGTCGAAGTACTTCCGCCTGGAACCGGGCGACCTGATCTACACCGGCACGCCCGAAGGCGTCGGGGCGGTCAAGCCGGGCGACCTGATGGTCGCCGGTGTGGAGCGCCTTGGCGAATTGTCGGTGCGGGTGGCCTGATTCATTTTTGCGAGGGCTGCGTTGTGCAGATCTATAGCTTCTTCAACAGTTCCACTTCGTACCGCGTGCGCATCGCGCTCGCCCTGAAGGGCCTGCCTTACGACTACCACCCGGTCAATATTCGCGTCGGCGAGCATCGCGCCGCGGATTACGTGGCCGCGATCAACCCGTCTGCCGTGGTGCCGGCGCTGGTCGACGGCGATTTTCACCTCGGCCAGTCGATGGCGATCATCGACTATCTCGATGCCCACCACCCGGAGCCGCGACTCATCCCGCGAGAGCCTGAACTGCGCGCCCGGGTGCTGGAACTGGCCAACGTGATCGCCTGCGACATCCATCCGGTGAACAACATGCGCATCCTGCGTTACCTGCAGGACACGCTCGGGGTATCGCCGGAGCAGAAAGACGCCTGGTACCGGCACTGGGTCGATGAAGGGCTGGGCGCGGTGGAGCGGCTGCTCGCGCAGCACGGGCGCGGCCCGTGGTGCTTCGGGGCGGCGCCCACGCTGGCCGACTGCTGCCTGGTGCCGCAGATCGCCAACGCGCAGCGCATGGGCTGCGATACCAGCGGCTTCGAGCGGGCCATGGCGGTGTACCGCCATGCCAGCGAGCACCGGGCCTTCCGGCAGGCAGAACCTCAGCGGCAGCCGGACTACACGGCGCGCTAACCGAATGGGGTGCCCCGGGGCGTTTTTGTCCCGGCGCGCGCACCCAAGGAGACCATCATGAATATCATTCGCAGCACGGACCGCAAGGTGATCGTCGTGGGCGGCGGCATAGGCGGCCTGGCCGCCGCGCTGGCGCTGGCCCGGCAGGGCATCGGCGTCGAATTGCTGGAGCAGGCGGAGAAAATCGGTGAGATCGGCGCCGGCATTCAGCTCGGCGCCAACGCCTTTGCCGCGCTCGATGCGCTGGGCGTGGGCGAAGCCGCGCGCAAGCGCTCCGTCTTTACTGACTACCTGATGATGATGGACGCCATCGATGCTACCGAAGTGGCCAAGGTGGACGTGGGCGCGCGTTACCGCGAGCGCTTCGGCAATCCCTATGCCGTGATCCATCGCGCCGACATCCACCTGTCGATACTGGAAGCCGTGCAGGATCACCCGCTGATCCAGTTCCGTACCGCGACCACGGTGTGCGCGCTGGAGCAGGACGAGCGCGGCGTCACCGTGATCGACCAGCACGGCGAGCGTCACCGGGCCGACGCGGTGATTGGCTGCGACGGCGTGAAATCGGCGGTGCGCCAGGCTTTGCTGGGCGACGAGCCGCGCGTGACCGGGCACGTGGTGTACCGCGCCGTGGTCGACGTGGCCGACATGCCTGCCGACCTGCGGATCAACGCGCCGGTGGTCTGGGCCGGCCCCAACTGCCATCTTGTGCATTACCCGCTACGCGGGGGCGAGCAGTACAACCTCGTGGTCACCTTCCATAGCCGCGAGCAGGAAGTGTGGGGCGTGCGTGATGGCAGCAAGGAAGAAGTGCTGTCGTACTTCGAAGGCATCCATGCCCGTCCGCACCAGATGCTGGACCGGCCGACGTCCTGGCGGCGCTGGGCCACCGCGGACCGCGATCCGGTCGAGCGCTGGAGCTTTGGCCGCGCCACCATCCTGGGCGATGCCGCGCACCTGATGACGCAGTACCTCGCGCAGGGCGCCTGCCAGGCGCTGGAGGATGCCGTCACGCTGGGCGCGGCCGTCGAGGCCAGCGACGGCGACTTCGAGGCGGCCTTCGCGCTGTACGAGAAGGTGCGCATCCCGCGCACGGCACGGGTCCTGTACTCCGCCCGCGAGATGGGCCGGCTCTACCACGCCAAGGGCGTGGAGCGGCTGGTTCGCAATTCGCTGTGGGTGGGACGGACGCAGGAGCAGTTCTACGACGCGCTGCAGTGGCTGCACGGCTGGCGTGCCGAGGACTGCCTGGGAGGGGTGCGGTAGAGCCGGCTACGAAAGCCGGAGAAAGCCGGAGAAAGCCAGAGAAGGCCGGGAAGGCCACCAAGGGCGAGCCGACAGCAAATCGGCCGCCTAGAAAGACAATGAAGGAGACAGCCGTGCCCACCCAACCATCCATCGGTATCACCGAGTTCATCGACCGCCAGCCCTTGTCGGCGTTTCAGGTCGGCATCGTCGTACTGTGCTTCCTGATCGTCGCCATCGACGGCTTCGATACCGCCGCCATCGGCTTTATCGCGCCGGCGATCCGCGCCGAATGGCAGCTCACGCCCGGGCATCTCGCGCCGCTGTTTGGCGCCGGGCTGGCCGGCCTGATGGCGGGCGCCTTCCTGTTCGGCCCGCTGGCCGACCGCTTCGGGCGCAAGACCATCCTTGTCTTCTGTGTGCTGTTCTTCGGCATCGCCAGCCTGGCTTCCGCCTTCTCCGGCTCGCTGTGGGGCCTGGTGGCGCTGCGCTTCCTGACCGGCCTCGGCCTTGGCGGCGCCATGCCCAACGCGATCACGTTGACCTCGGAGTATTGCCCGGCCAAGCGGCGCTCCTTCCTGGTGACGACCATGTTCTGCGGCTTCACCATCGGCTCGGCGCTGGGCGGCCTGGCCTCGGCGAACCTGATCGAGGAACACGGCTGGCGCTCGGTGCTGCTGCTGGGCGGCGTGCTGCCCTTGTTGCTGTTGCCATTCCTGCTGTGGAAACTGCCCGAGTCGGTCCGGTACCTGGTGATGAGCGGCAAGCAGCCGGAGCGGGTTGCCGCTACGCTGCAACGGATCGCGCCGGGCGAGCCGATTGCGCCCGGCAGCATCGTGGTCACGGACAAGCGCGTGCCCGGCTCGCCGGCCGCCCACCTGTTCAAGCCCGAGCTGGTGCGGGGCACCCTGCTGCTGTGGCTCACTTTCTTCATGAGCCTGCTGGTGATCTATCTGCTTTCCAGCTGGCTGCCCACGCTGCTGCGTACGACCGGCGTCTCGCTCAAGACCGCTGCGCTGGTCACCACGATGTTCCAGGTGGGCGGCACCCTCGGCGCCATCGTGCTGGGCTGGCTGATGGATCGCGCCAACCCGCACTACGTGCTGGCGGCAAGCTATACGCTGGCGGGTATCTTTGTGGCGGCTATTGGCAGCCTGACCGCCGTGCCCTGGCTGGCGGGCCTGGCGGTGTTCGCCGCCGGGTTCTGCGTTTCCGGTTCGCAGGTCGGTGCCAACGCGCTGTCCGCGGCCTACTATCCCACCGATTGCCGCGCCACCGGGGTGGCCTGGGCCAATGGGGTCGGCCGGATGGGCTCGGTGGTGGGATCGGTGGGTGGCGGCACCATGCTGTCGCTGGGCCTGACGATGCCGGCGCTGTTCCTCCTGGTGGGGATCCCGGCCGTGATCGCGGGCGCTACCATGCTCCGGTTCGGGCGTCATCACGCGGGCCAGGCGCGGCACATGGCGGTGGCCGCCTGAGGACTGAGCCGGGCCGGCAAGCTGGCTTATTCTTGATCTTTTAAATGATAATGCGTATCATTTGAGTTTCTCGGGTTTGTGACACGATCTGAGTCAGCAAATGGGTTCCCGGACACGTCTCGTGTCCGGTCTTTTTTGTGCGGGCCGCCTTGTGTAGCCACCTCGTGTAGCCTGGCAGGGCCGGCATAAGGTGCCCTTGCGCACGAACGCACGCCTCGCGCTACCCCGCTCGCGGTAGCATCTCCCCAGCCCAGGCACGGTTGTCTTTCCCTCTCCAGCAGGCCGCCTCTGCCTCACGGCACTTTTTGTTTCCTTCGAGCCACGCAGCCACTGATGCGCCAGGCGCGCATGGGGGAGCCAATGACGGCAGCCCGCAGGCCACCGCAAGACGCCGCATCGCGCGCGCATGCCGAGCCGGCACCCTTGCCGCCAGCATACGGCGGCGGCACTGGCCGGCGCTGGGCCTGGCTGCCGGAGCAGGGCGGATGGCGGTACTACGTGCTGCTCGGCGCCGTCGGGGTTTTTGTGCTCGGCCCGCTCGGCGGGGTTGCCGCGGCCTATATGAACTTCTCGCTCGGCTTCTTCGTGGGCGGACAGGTCCTGGCGGGGATTCTCGGCTCCACGGTGACCTATGGCTACGGCACCGAAGGGCGCCACGGGGCGAACTATATCCAGACCATCGCCTCGTCGGTGGCCGGCATGAGCGGCATGGCCGTTGTGATCCAGGCGATGACCTGGATGGGCATGGCCGAGCCGCCGCTGTGGCAACTGATGCTGTACATGCTTTGCGTCGGCATGTTCGGGGTGGGCGTGGGCATGCTGTACACCCCGATCCTGGTCGACCGCCTGCAACTCACTTTCCCGTCCGGCCTGGCGGTGGCCAATATCCTGCGCGCGTTGACCGATCCGGTGCTGCTCCGGCGGTCGTTGTCCCGCCTGGCCGGCGGCACGGTGCTGGGCATTGTCGGCGGTATCGGCGCGGCCCGGATCGATCGGCTTGCCGCCATCGACCTGTCGGCGTCCACCTTCGGCGCCGGCATGATCGTCGGCGCGCGCATCGGCCTTGCCGCGCTGGTGGCCGGGCTGGCGGGCTGGGCGCTGATTCCGTTCTTCATCTCGATCGGCTGGCTGGCGCCAGGCGAGCCGTTTCGCAAAATTACCTTCCTGATCGCGCTTGGGATGATCATGGGCGCGGCGCTGGTCGATATCGCGCTGATCCTGTTCAAGGCGTACCGGCAGCACCGGCGCCTGCGTGGCAGCGGCATGCCCGGGCCCGCAAGGCCATCGCGGGGCAGCCAGTGGCGGCTGGCGGCGTGGGTGCTGTTCTGGGGCGCCGCCATCGTGGCGGTTGGTGCGGGGCTGCTCCACCAGCCCGCGGGCTATCTGGTGCTGGCGGTGCTGCTGGTGTTCGTGTTCGCGATGGTGAATGGCATCTCGGTCGGCATGGTCGACCAGAACCCGATTTCCTCGGCCTTCGTGCTTTCCGTGATCCTGATGGCCGCGCTTGGCTTGCGCAACCCGCACGTGGGGCTGATCGCGGCGACGGTGCTGCTGGTATCGACCAGCGAGGCGTGCGATATGCAGCAGGACCGCTCCACCGGCTGGCGGCTCGGAACCAATCGTACCTTGCAGTTTCGCTTCCAGGTGGCGGGGATTGTCGCCGGCGCGGTGCTGGCGGTGCTGTTCGCCAGGCTGTTCATGGGTGCTTATCCCGAGCTGGCGCTGGACCAGACCGCGCTTGCCGCCAGCGATCAGCCGCATCGCTGGGCATCGGCCATGACGTACAAGATCGTAGGTGCCTTGCGTGGCCTGGCCGATGACCTGCCGCACCAGCGCACGGCGGTGGCACTCGGCATCGCCCTGGGCTTTGCCACGGCGCTGCTGCGCTTGCTGGTCAGATCGGGGGCGCGCTATCAGCGCTTCGTCCAGGCCGGCACGGTTGGACGCATTGCGGACTTCCTGCTGGATACCGTGGTGTTGCCGTCGCCCTATGCGTCCTCCTTTGGCGGATTCGTCAACCTTCCCACCTCCGCGTGGTTCGCGCTGGGCGGGGTAGTGGCCAGCGTGCTCAATAGCCTGCCGGGGTCGAAGGGCACGCCTGACCCCTTGCCTGAGGACATGAGCACGACGTCGCTGGTGGGCGGCGGGCTGATCGCGGGCGATGCGCTGGCGACGGTGGGGCTCGGCATAGCGGGCCTGGTTTTTACGGCCATGGGCTAGCCCGCTTTTGTCTTGTGCATCCACCCCTCGTTTTCCTATTTGCAGGGCGTGTGTTCCGTCCAGTGGTTCCGGCGGGGCCGGCCAATGTGATCGGGACGGCAGGACGACGCGGGCGTTATCGAAATATGGGTGACGCATTGCGCTCATGTGTGTCAGGGCTACCATCGCCCGGCAGCACCTTGCGGACAGGCCGCGAATCGTGGCCACGCTCAGGTAGCGCGCCGTTTTGAATATTCTTGAGACAGATCTGAATTCTTTGTGCCTGCCAGCCGCGCGCGGGCGAGGGCGGGCGGTTGTAGCGCAAAATGATTGCCGGCGGCGCGAGCGCCGGCCGGCCGGCGCCGGGCGACCGGTTCGCATGCGCGGATCGTGGCCGCGTGCATTGGATGAGAGGTGATAGCTCCATGACAGTTGTAGTGCTTGCAGCAGACGGGTCGCCAAGCAGCGAGGCGGCAGCGGCAAGGCTGGTGACACGGCCGTTGTTCGCGCCGCCGTTGGTGGTGCATGTCGTTCATGTCTCGCCGGCGCTGGGCGCGGCGGGGCGCCAGGTGATGCCGGGCGCGGAGCTTGCGCTGGAGAACAAGGCATCTGCGGCCCGCGCGTTCGACGGGGTCGGCGCGGCGCTGGGCCCGCTTGCCACCGAGATGCATCGGCATTGGGTCACTGGCGACCCCGCGCATGAGATCATGCGGCTGGCGGCCGAGCTGGATGCCGACGCGATCGTGGTGGGCTCCAAGCGGCGCGGTGCGCTGGCCAATGCCATTCTCGGTTCCGTCGCCACGACGATCCTCGGCAAATCGCAAGTGCCGGTGGTTGTCGTCAACCGGGACGAGGCAACGACCGGTACCTGAAGCGCTTTCCCGTTCAACAGCCCGCACCCCACCGGTGCCGGCCATGCAGGAGGGAGTGATGACCATGGTGGCGCTCGCCGCGAACAGCTTGTCCAGCCGCATCGCTGGCCCGGCGCCCGGAGGTGGCCGATGTTGATGGTCTGGCTGATTGCGCTCCCGCTGTTCGCCGCGGTGCTGATGCCGCTGGCCCGGCGTCTGGCCCGTGGCCTGGCCGCGCCCATCGTGGTGGCCACGCCGCTGGCGGGCCTGGGCCTGCTGCTCAGCGCGCGGGGCCGGGTGGCCGATGGCGGCGCCATCGTCTGGCGGCAGCCCTGGATCGAGGATATCGGGCTGAGCCTGAGCCTGCGGCTGGACGGACTGGCGTATGTGTTCGCGCTGCTGGTGCTGGGCATCGGGCTGCTGGTCATTCTCTATGCGCGCTATTACCTGCCGCGCAGCGAATCCACCGTACGTTTTTTCTCCCTGTTGCTGCTGTTCATGGCGGCGATGCTCGGTGTCGTGCTGTCCGGCAACCTGCTGCTGCTGGCGGTGTTCTGGGAGATGACCAGCATCGTGTCATTCCTGCTGATCGGCTTCTGGTCCTATCGCTCGGACGCGCGCAAGGGCGCTCGCATGGCCCTGACGGTGACCGGCGGGGGCGGGCTGGCCTTGCTGGCCGGCGTGCTGCTGCTCGGCCACATTTGCGGCAGCATGGAATTGTCCGATGTGCTGGCGCAGGCAGGCACGGTGCAACGGCACCCGCTCTATCCGCTGATGCTGTCGCTGATCCTGCTGGCGGCGTTCACCAAGTCCGCGCAGTTTCCCTTCAGTTTCTGGCTGCCGCACGCCATGGCGGCACCCACGCCGGTCTCGGCGTATCTGCATTCCGCCACCATGGTCAAGGCTGGCGTCTTCCTGCTGGCCCGGCTTTATCCGGTGCTGGATGGCACCAACTGGTGGTTCTACATGGTCAGCCTCACCGGCCTGGCCACGCTGGTGGTTGGCGCCGGCATGGCTTTGTTGCAGCGCGACCTGAAGGGCTTGCTGGCGTATTCCACCATCAGCCATCTCGGCCTGATCACGCTGCTGTTCGGGCTGGACACGCAACTGAGCACGGTGGCTGCGCTGTTCCACATCCTCAACCATGCCGTGTTCAAGGCGTCGCTCTTCATGGCGGCGGGCATCATCGACCATGAGACCGGCACGCGCGACCTGCAACGGCTGCGGGGCTTGCGCAGCTACATGCCGCATACCGCGCTGCTGGCCATCGTGGCCTCGTTGTCGATGGCGGGCGTGCCGCTGTTCAACGGCTTCCTGAGCAAGGAGATGTTCTTTGGCGAGACCCTGGCGCAAGGCCTGCTCGGTGAGTTCAACTGGATCATCCCGGCGGCGGCGACCTTCGCAGGGGCACTGACGGTGGCGTACTCGCTGCGTTTTATCTACGGCGTGTTCTTCGACGGCAAGCCGGTCGACCTGCCGAACTACCCCCCGCACGAGCCACCCCGTTCCATGAGGATCCCGGTGGAGGTGCTGGTTGCCATCTGCCTCGTGGTCGGGCTGTTCCCCGCGTACACAGTGGGGCCCTTGCTGGCCTCCGCGGCCCTGGCCACGCTGGGCGGGCCGTTGCCGGCGTACAGCCTGAGCCTGTGGCATGGCGTCAACCTGCCTTTGTTGATGAGCCTGATCTCGATGGTCTGCGGTTCGGTGTTTTTCTTCTTCCGGCGCCAAGCCTTCCATCGCCATCACGCACGCATGCTCCACCTGAACGCCCGCGATGCCTTCGAGGCGGCCATCGGCTGGCTGGCGCGGCTGGCCGGCCGCATGACCGGGGCGTTCGAGAGCGGCTCGCTGCAAGGCTATCTGGCGTGGATGGTGGCCGCCATGCTGCTGATTCCGGCCACTTTCCTGGCGGATCTGGACACGCTGGCCGGCCCGTTGCCCACCGGCCCGCTCGACGCGATGACCGTGACAGGCATGGCGCTGCTGGGGCTGACGGCGATCGGCGTGGTGCTCGCTCACAGGCAACGGCTGAGCGCGCTGATCCTGCTGGGCGCGTGCGGGCTGCTGGTGGCGCTGGCGTTTACGTGGTTTTCGGCTCCCGACCTGGCGCTGACGCAGGTTTCAGTCGAGGTCGTCACAATCCTGCTGCTGGTGCTGGCCTTGTTCTTCCTTCCCATCGACCGGCCGGACGCCTCGCCGGTGTCCCGGCGTGTCCGCGATGCCTGCCTTGCCCTGGGCAGCGGCGGCTTGCTAGCCGTCCTGGCATATGCCGTGATGACCCGGCCCTATGATTCGATTTCCGCCTTTTTCCTGGCCAACAGCGTTGAAGGTGGCGGCGGCCACAATGTGGTCAATGTGATCCTGGTGGATTTCCGCGGCTTCGATACGCTGGGTGAGATCTGCGTGCTGCTGGTCGCCGGTCTTGCGGTGCAGGCCTTGCTCAAGGGCATGCGCCTGGCGGCGCCGCAGGCGGGGCCCAACGGGCTGCCGTGGTCGAGTCAGAGCCACCCGTTGCTGCTGGCCATCCTGGCCCGGCTGATGCTGCCGCTGACCATGCTGGTCGCGGTCTTCATGCTGCTGCGCGGGCACAACTTGCCGGGCGGAGGCTTTATCGCCGCGCTGATCACGGCTGTGGTCTTGCTGCTGCAGTATGTGGCCAGTGGCGTGCTGTGGACCGAGGCGCGCATCGCGCTGAATTACCGCGCGCTGGCGGGCAGCGGCATCCTGGTGGCCGGGCTGACCGGGCTGGGTAGCTGGGCGTTCGGCTTCCCGTTCCTGACAACGGCCTTCGGGCACTTTCACTTGCCGGTGCTGGGCGAAATCGAACTGGCTACTGCCATGCTGTTCGACCTCGGCGTTTATTTCACGGTGGTGGGCACGACCTTGCTGATCGTGTCGCACCTCGGCGTGCGCGACAAGCGCATCCACGCGCGGGAGGGTGCCTGATGGAAGCCGTCTACGCCTGCACGGTTGGCATCCTGATGGGCTGCGGCATCTACCTGCTGCTGCGCGCGCGCACATTCCCGGTGGTGCTGGGACTGGCGCTGATCTCGTACGCAGTGAGCCTGTTCCTGCTGGGCATGGGCCGCCTGTCCAGCGGCCGCCCGCCGGTCATCGCCAGCGGGGCGCGGTATGCCGACCCGCTGCCGCAGGCACTGGTGCTGACGGCCATTGTCATCGGTTTTGCCATGACCGCATTCGCGGTGGTGCTGGCGCTGCGCTCGCTTGGCCTCACAGGCAGTGACCATGTGGATGGCAAGGAAACGGGCCAGCAGGAGGCCGGCGGCGCCGGCAGGAACAAGGCGGACGGCCCATGAACCACAGCCTGCCTTTTTCGATCCTTCTGCCCATCCTGCTGCCGATGTTCGCAGGCGGTTTACTGGTGGCGATGCCGCTGCGCTGGCTCCGGGTCCAGCGCACGCTGAGTACGGCCGTCGCGCTGCTGCTGTTGCCGGTGGCTGCCTGCATGGTCCTGGAGGCAGCCACCGGCGCCATCCCGGTCTATCACGTCGGCAACTGGCCGGCGCCGTTCGGCATCGTGCTCCAGCTCGACCGGCTTGGCGCGCTGATGCTGCTGCTGACCGCCGTGCTGGGCGCGGCTGCCGTGGTGGCTGCGGGCAGGGGAGACGCGCGGATGGGGCGGCATTTCCACGCCCTGTTCCAGTTCCAGCTGATGGGCCTCAATGGCGCGTTCCTGGCGGGCGACCTCTTCAACCTCTTTGTCTTCTTCGAGATCCTGCTGATCGCCTCCTATGCCTTGCTGGTGCATGGCGGCGGGCGCGCGCGGATCGGCGCCGGGCTGCATTACGTCTTGCTGAACCTGGCGGGCTCGGCCTTTTTCCTGATCGCCATCGGCGTGCTGTACGGGCTGAGCGGCACCCTGAACATGGCGCACATGGGCCTCCGGCTGGCCGGGCTGCCGCCTGCCGACGTGCCGCTGGCCACGGCCGCGGGGGCCATGCTGATGCTTGTTTTCGGACTCAAGGCGGCGCTGTTCCCCATGCTCTTCTGGCTGCCCAAGGCCTACGCCAGCGCGACGGGCTCGGCCGCCGCGCTATTCGCCATCATGACGAAGGTGGGCATCTACGCCATCCTGCGTTGCGCCGCGCTGATCTTCGGCGCGCCCGACGGCATGCTGGCGGCGTTCCTGCATGACTGGGTCTGGTGGATGGCGCTCGCCACCATGGGGTTTGGCGCGCTCGGGGCGCTTGCCGCCCCCAACCTGAAGACGCTGACCTGCTACCTCGTGCTGGCATCGGTCGGGCTGCTGGCGGCCAGCGTATCGATGCAGACCGGACAAAGCTGGGCGGGGGCGCTGTATTACCTGCTCAGTACCACGTTGTGCACGGCGGCGCTGTTCCTGCTGGCGGATGCGCTTGAGCCGGCGCCGCCGGCGGGCTCGGCGGGGCAGCCTGTCCCGGTTGTCCACGGCTCGCGGCTGGCAGGCGCGCTGTTCCTGGTTGCGGCGCTGGCGGCGATCGGCCTGCCGCCGCTGTCGGGCTTCATCGGCAAGGTCATGGTGATGCGCAGCGCGCCGTTGCCGGCTGCGGCCGTGCTGTGGCCGGGTGTCCTGCTATCCAGCCTGGCGCTGCTGATTGCCGTGAGCCGTACCGGCACGCGCCTGCTCTGGCGCCTGCCCCAGGAACACGATCCCGAGCGCCACGGTGCTTACCATCGGGTCGCGCCGGATGGCTGGAAGCTGGGTTGTTGCGCCTTCCTGCTGGCCTGCAGCGTCGCGCTGGTCCTGTTCGCGCAGCCGCTGAGCCGGTACCTGGCGGACACCGCCGCCCAATTGTTCGACCGCGCGGCCTACCTGCGCGCGGTGCTGCCGGCCGCAGGGAGCTAAGGTCATGGTCAAACGCTTGTTTCCGCATCCGTGGCTCAGCCTGACGCTCCTGGCGACATGGCTGTTGCTGGTAAACAGGGTGTCGCCTGCCGACTGGGCGCTGGGCGCATTTCTCGGCTGGGCGATCTCGCTCCTGATCGGCAAGGGACTCTGGCTGCGTCCGATGCGCGTGGGCCGGCCCGATCTGATGCTGCGCCTGGCGGCGCACGTGCTGATCGACATCGTGGTGGCCAATGTGGAGGTGGCCTTGCTGGTGCTGGGGCCGGTGTCGCGGATGCGCCCGGCTTTTATCCAGGTGCCGATCGATGTCGAGCATGAACTGGCGCTGTCCGCGCTGATCAGCATCGTGTCGCTCAGCCCGGGCACCTTATGCGCCGAACTCAGCGATGACCGCCGCCGGCTGCTGGTCCACGTGCTCGATCTGGACAATGAAGCCAAGCTGATCGCGCTGGTCAAGTCGCGCTACGAGGCGCCGCTACGGGAGATATTTGAATGCTTGCCGTCGTAATACCGCTCTCACTGGGAATCCTCGGGGTCGCCTTCCTGCTCGCCTTTATCCGCCTGGTGCGCGGGCCTGGCCTGTCCGACCGCATCGTCGCGCTCGACACGCTCAATATCAATGCCATCGCGCTGATCGTGGTGTTTGGCATCTGGCTGCGCTCGGAACTGTTCTTCGAGGTTGCCTTGCTGATCGCGGTCATGGGCTTTATCGGCACCGTCGCCCTGACCAAGTACCTGCAGCGCGGCGACATCATCGAACTGAAGTGATCAGCCGGCTCGAACGGATCGGACCGGTCCGGCAACCATGACGGGAGGCCCAATGGACAATATGAGCCCAATCGCGGAATTCGCTACCTGCGTGCTGCTGCTGATCGGCAGCGTGTTTGCCCTCGTCGGCGCCATTGGGCTGTTCCGGCTGCCGGACTTCTTCATGCGCCTGCACGGGCCAACCAAATCCACCACGCTGGGTGTCGGTGGCGTCGTGGTGGCTTCGGTTGTGTTCTTCAGCAACCAGGGCAACGGCCTGAGCCTGCATGAACTGCTGATCACCACCTTCCTGTTCCTGACCGCGCCAATCAGCGCCCATATGCTGGCCAAGGCGGCGATGCAGCAGCGCCTGCCCGTCGACCCGCGCACACGGGGGCGCACATGGGAGGCGGAGGACCGGGAGCGCAGCGAGCCGCGCGGGCAGGGCGCGGATCCATCATCGGCGGGGAAGGTTCCCGAGAGCTGACGGCGCCGGCATGGCGTCCAGTCTTCAGCCCTGCTCCCACGCGCTGCACCAGCCGGCGGCGGCCACCTGCTTGTCGCCGAACAGCACGCAGCTGCCCGTCGACGGACTGGCGCCTTCCTGGAACAGCTGGCAGTTGGCGCAGGTCTGGCTGGCCGCATGCCTGGGGAATTTCGCCTGGTCCACCTTGCGGGTGTCCGCCTTGTAGTCCAGCTTGACGGCCTGCGGATCCTTCTCATCGAGCGTGGCCGCGCCGGCGCCGGACGGCGCCGCAACGGCCGCGAGGCTTGCGGCCACGGCTACCGGCAGTGTCTTCAGGAATTGACGGCGGGTCGACATGCGGCTTCCTTTTTCTGTAGGGATTGACGACTGCCGGACTCGACGGCATCACCGGTAGCGGACCGCGCGCGGCGCCTGGCTGACTGGTGTGAAGGCCGATATTCTGTGGGGGAGTTCCGGCGTGCGGCTGGTGTCGATTGTGGCACAGCGGCCGCCGCCTGGCGCGGCATGTGCGCTTCGCCGCCACCGGATTCTCCGCGGAATGGACAAGCCAGGGTGAATCGGGATAATCGTGGCTCCGCTGGCTGGCCTATGGCAAACTCGGCGCTACCTTTTTTGCCGCAGGCGGGTTCACCGCCGCCACGCCAACCACACGCCATCCACCACTACGCCCATGACCGCTCGCACCAACACCGATACCCTCCGCCAGGCGCTGCAGGAACCGCTAGCGTTGCAACTGTCGCCCTTGATGGGCCCGGACTTCGCCGGGACGGCCGAGGGCGAGCATTTTGCCATCTATACCGAACCGCCGGAAGCGCCCGGACGCGACGAAGTGCTGGCAACCCTGCGTGCCCAGCTTGAAGCGGAAGCCGGCGTACCGTTGCCCGGCGGCGACGCGCCTGTATCCGGCGAAGTCCTTGACAGCGAGGACTGGGAGCCCGGCCAGGCGTTCGAGATGGACATGGATAGTGACGAGGTCTGCGGCCAGGTCCTCTTCTACCGGCTGATCCTCGCGCGGGACCTGCATCCGGTCGGCTATTGCGCGTTCGAAATCAATGCCGACGAAACCGGTGTGATCTTCGTGACCCTGGTCGAGTCGTGGGTTCGGCCGCAATACCGGCAGCTCGGGCTGGAGAGCGGCTTCGTGCTGCAGATGGGCAATGCCGTCTACAACCTGCTGGCCAACCTGGACGCGCGGCTGCAGGCCGCGGGCGAGCGCAGCGCGTCGTTCGAAGTGTTGCTGGGGCTTGAGCAGGCGTCCGTGGCAGGCACGGCGCTGTTGCGGTCACTGGCCAACACGCTGCAAGGCTGGAGCGATCCCTCCGCCGCGCGTGGCGCCGCCGGGCGCGAGCCGTTGGGCATTACCAGCGTCCGCGTTTCGGTGCTTCCCGCCAGTTCGGCGGATTGAGGAAGGGGGAGGCAACGCTCGTTGCCTCCGCTGCTTTGCCCCGTTCCGGAAAAGCGGGCGCTGAAGTGAACGATTTCCGGCCGATCTCCTGCGCCAGACCGCGTTGATCGTCATTACTGATCGTCACAACGCCGGCCGACGGCTGGCCCACTCGCGCACCGCCTGCGCAAACAGCCTCAGCGCGGTAGGCGGGTGCCGGTTGGCCGGGTAATAGAGGCACAAGCCGGGAAAGGAAGGGCTCCATCCCGGCAGCAGGTGGATCAGCCGGCCCGAGGCCAAGTGCTCCGCAACCTGATCTTCCGGGACCCAGGCGATGCCGATACCTGCCAGCGCTGCCTCGACCATCAGATTCAGGTTGCCGAGCGTCAGCGGCCCGTCGACATCGATGCTGGCGCTTTTGCCGCGATGCTCGAGATCCCAGCGGTAGAGCGCGCCACTCTCGAACCGGAAGCGGACGCACCGGTGCTGCCCCAGGTCGTGTGGCGCTTTCGGCGGCTCGTGACGCGAGAGGTATTCCGGGGATGCCACTGCGGCGAACCGCATGTCAGGTCCGAAGCGGACGGCGATCATATCGCGCGGCACATCGTCCAGAACCCGAATGCCGGCGTCGAAACCGTCGGCCACGATATCCACGAGTCGTGTGTCCACGATGAACTCGACGTGTATGCCGGGGTAAGCCGCCAGGAAGTCCGGCAGCACATGGCGCACAAGCGGCCTTGCCGCGGACTCGGATGCGCTGATACGGATCGAGCCCGACGGCCGGTCGCTTGCTGACGCGACTTCATTTACCGCATCCTCAATTTCGGCGATGGCCGGCCTGACGCGCCGCAGAAGCTGTTCACCCGCTTCGGTCAGCGCGACCGACCGGGTCGTCCGGTTAAACAATCGCACATCCAGCTTCGCTTCGAGATTCCGCATTGCGTGACTTAGCGTCGACGGCGAAACGCCCAGCGTGCGCGCGGCCGCGCGAAAGCTTCGCTGCTCGGCGATGGTCATGAAAGCAGTCAGTTCGGACAGACCAGCGCGCATCATTGATGAATTAATCTCAACTCCTTGTGAAATGGTAGGCGGATTGTTGAATGAAGTACAGCAACCTAGAATCCACCACAGCAAATAGCGACTGACACGTGTCAGGTGTTGCCCGCGCAGCTACGGCCTCCCTGCAAAGGCCGTGACAGTAGCGCCCGATCAACGGCAACGATTCGCTGCGACATTTGGAAAAGAGAGATTATGCAAAAGCGCACACTAGGTGACAGCGGTCTTGAGGTTTCGGAACTCGGCCTTGGCTGCATGGGCTTGAGCTTCGGATACGGCCCGGCCACTGAAAAGTCCGAAGGCATCAAGCTGATCCGGGCTGGATTCGAGCAAGGCATCACGTTCTTTGACACGGCCGAGGCCTATGGCCCGTTCGTCAACGAGGAACTGGTTGGAGAGGCCGTGGCGCCATTTCGCGACCAGGTGGTGATCGCCACCAAATTCGGCTTCAAGGACGGCGATTCGACAAAGGGCCTCGACAGCCGGCCCGAGCGTATCCGCGCCGTCGCGGAGGCATCGCTGAAGCGTCTGAAGACGGATCGCATCGACCTGTTCTACCAGCATCGTGTCGACCCGGCCGTGCCGGTCGAGGACGTGGCCGGCACCGTCGGGGAGCTGATCCGGGAGGGCAAGGTCAAGCACTTCGGCATGTGCGAGGCTGGCGCGCAGTCGATCCGCCGCGCGCACGCCGTGCAGCCGGTGGCGGCGCTGCAGAGCGAGTATTCGTTGTGGTGGCGCGAGCCGGAGGAAAAGGTGCTGGCGACCCTCGAGGAGCTCGGCATCGGCTTTGTGCCGTTCAGCCCGCTAGGCAAGGGCTTCCTGACCGGAGCCATCGACGCGGGCACCACGTTCGACAAGACTGACTTCCGCAACGTTGTGCCACGCTTCTCCGAGGAAAACCGCAAGGCCAATGCGGGCCTCGTCGAGGTACTTGGCCGGATTGCGGACGGCAAGGGCGCCACGCGCGCACAGATTGCGATCGCCTGGCTGCTGGCGCAAAAGCCGTGGATCGCACCGATTCCGGGTACCACGAAGCTGCACCGGCTGAATGAGAACGTCGGCGCGGCCGCCGTCGAACTGTCGGCCGAGGATTTGTCCGTCATCGAGGCGGCGCTGCAACAGATCACCGTTGCGGGTGATCGTTACCCGGCCCATCTCCAGCAGCGAGTCGATCGCTGACTTGCCTGTGGCAGCAACGCGCCGGTGTCCGGCCTTCCGGGTACCGGCGCGTTTGCCGTGCGCAGCAGGATATCGAACCATGTCATTGAACGATCCACCTTCCGGCCAGCCGGGCAGGTTTCCCGACGGCGCTGCCGAGAACGCATCCGCGCACCAGGCCGCGGATGCGGGCGGCACGCGGGTCCTCGCGATCCTGAGCATCTTGATGGCCTTCGCTTCGATTTCGACAGACCGACAGACCTCTACTTGCCCGCTCTGCCTGCCATGGGCGCGGCGCTTCATGCCGGCGCCGGTACTGTCGAGCTGACGATTTCGGGGTATCTGACCGGCTTTAGCCTGGGCCAGCTTGTCTGGGGCCCCGTCGGCGATCGCTATGGCCGTCGCTTGCCGGTCGCCATCGGGCTCGTTCTGTTCGTCATCGGTTCGGCCGGTTGCGCGGTGTCGACGAGCGTGGAGATGATGATCGGCTGGCGCGTACTGCAGGCCGTGGGAGCGTGCGCCAGCGTCGTGCTGGCCCGTGCGATGGTGCGCGACCTCCATGCAGGGCACCGCGCGGCCCAGATGATGTCTACGCCGATGACGGTGATGGCAATCGCTCCGCTGCTCGGGCCGAGCCTGGGTGGACAGATCCCCAGCGTTATCAGGCCGGCTCGGGGTTCAACAGATTGGTGAAGCGGCCCGGACTCGCCCCGAGCGGTGTCTTCCTTGTCTGGGCGAGTCTGGCGGAACGCCTTATGGCCTTATGGCCTTATGACTTGCTCGTATGGCCCGGCTTTCCCTTTTGCCTCGTGGCGGCCATGTCGTGCAGTTCGGCTTCGCCTATCGACCTGAGCATGGATTTCGAGGCGCCTTTCAGGCTACTTGCCTTCCGGTCGCCGCGCTTCGCGGAAAGCGCCACGCCAGCGGCCATTTGTTGTGCCCTTGACTTCGCGTGCATGGAGATCCTCCTTCGCGTATGCAATGCATGACCAAAGCCGCCACCGGATGGCGGCGGGGTATGCGCTTGGCGCAAAGCACGTGCCCGCGCAACGCCAGGCTTGCCTGCCGGCGGGATACGCCTCCTCGCGGGTTGGGCCGCTCGGGTTTGGCGCCGCTGCCGCGTGGCAGTGGCGGCGAATAGCGCAACGCCGGTAACAAAGTCTTCAGGACGCGGCGCTCAGCCGTGCACCGAACGGGGATCGTGGCCAAAGCTGTTGCGCGCACGGATCTGTCCGTCCAGGCCGTGAATCAGAAGTTCGACGTGCTCGCGCTGGGCGTCCCGGGTACCGGCTTCCACGGCGTCCTCCTGGGACGTGTGATGCGAGTTGGCATACCTCGCCCCCTCCTGGATCACGTCCCAGCCGGTGCCGTGCGGCAAAACGTGGATATTCCTGGCTGTCATGGCGATCTCCTGTTTGGGGCGTGTCGGGACGTGTGAATACTTCCATTCTGGACCCGACGTGACGCTTGACCATCGGGGAGCGTCTGACAAAGGCGCGAGGGGGAGCCGGCTCCGTTTCAGTGCAGGTGTGGCGGTAGCGCTTTACTCGTCAGGACATCGCCGCAAGAAATATGCCGTGCTTTCCGGCGCGCCTACGCGTTAGCCGTGGGCGGGTCGCCGACGGGATCCGGATGGATCCGCATGATGGCGTCGCGCTTTTCCAGCAGGTGCCGCTTGAGAATCGAGCCGAGCAGCTTGCCGTCGCGCGCTTCCAGTGCCTTGATCATGTCTTCGTGATCGTGCACCGCGCGGTCCCACTTGTCGGTCTCGTGATTCGAGCGGAAACGCAGCGCCTTCAGGCGCCGGTTGATGCTCTGGTAGGTCTGGCGCAGCGTGGCATTGCGCGCCGCTTCGTTGATCCGGTCGTGGATTTCCTGGTTGCGGCTGTAGTAGCCCGGCAGGTCGTTCTGCACGCGGCAGGCCAGCATCGAATAATGCAGCGCCTTGATCTCCGCCAGTTCGGCCGGCGTGATGCGCTCGCATGCCAACTCGCCCGAAAAAGCTTCGAGGCCGCTCATCAGCTCGAAGGTTTCCCACACTTCCGATTCCGTCATGCGCGAGACGCTGGCGCCCCGGTTGGGAGAAATCTCGATCAGGCCTTCCGCCGCCAGCACCTTGAACGCCTCGCGCAGCGGCGTGCGCGAGATCCCGAGGGTTTCGCACAGTTCGCGTTCATTGAGCTTCATGCCTGGCGATAGCACGCCTTCCACGATGAATTTGCGCAGGTGCTCGACCACCGTGTCGTGAAGCCGTTGCCGTTCAACC
Source organism: Cupriavidus sp. SK-3 (assembly GCF_000611145.1). Lineage (NCBI taxonomy): Bacteria > Pseudomonadati > Pseudomonadota > Betaproteobacteria > Burkholderiales > Burkholderiaceae > Cupriavidus > Cupriavidus sp. SK-3. The sequence goes on from NZ_JFJV02000108.1 coordinate 68,262, forward strand.
TTGGGGAGGACCGGCGCAGGGCGGGAGAGGTCGCCGCCAACTGGATTCTGCATACAAAGTCCTTATCTTTGCGTTTTCCGCATTTTACTGCATCTCCCGCCAGACGCGCAGCTTCGGGGTAAACACCCAGTGTTTACAGGCATTCAGCGCTTGGAAGGAGGTCCTTTCGTCTGCTAAAGTATTTTGAATGCAAAATGCATAATCCACAAAGGAGGGACCAACCCATGATCAAACTCGACTTCCACCCCGCCGGCCGCCACTTCCTTCAGATCCCCGGTCCGAGCCCCGTGCCCGACCGCATCCTGCGCGCGATGAGCTATCCGACCATCGACCACCGCGGTCCGGAGTTCGGCGCGCTGGGCCGCAAAGTCCTGGCCGATATCAAGAAGATCTTCAAGACCGCGCAGCCGGTGATCATCTATCCGGCCTCCGGGACGGGTGCCTGGGAAGCCGCGTTGACCAATACGCTGAGCCCCGGCGACAACGTGCTGATGTTCGAGACGGGTCACTTCGCCACGCTGTGGAAAAAAATGGCGGAGGCACTGGGACTGAAGCCGGAATTCCTGGGCCTGCCGGGCATCGAGGGCTGGCGCCGCGGCGTGCAGCCGGACATGATCGAAACCCGCCTGCGTGCCGACAGCGCGCACGCCATCAAGGCCGTATGCGTGGTGCACAACGAGACTTCGACCGGCGTTACCTCGAATATTGCCGCCGTGCGCCGCGCTATCGACGCGGCCGGCCACCCGGCGCTGCTGTTGGTGGACACCATCTCCGGCCTGGCCTCGGCGGACTACCGGCACGACGAGTGGGGCGTGGACGTAACGGTGTCGGGATCGCAGAAGGGCCTGATGCTGCCGCCGGGGATCAGCTTCAACGCGTTGTCGCCGAAGGCGATCGCGGCCAGCAGGCAGGCGAAGCTGCCGCGTGCCTTCTGGGGCTGGGACGAAATCATCGAAGCCAACAAGAACGGCTACTGGCCGTACACGCCGAACACCAACCTGCTCTATGGCCTGTCGGAGGCGCTGGACATGATCCTGGACGAAGGCCTGGACAACGTCTTCGCGCGGCACCAGCGGCTGGCCGAGGCGACCCGCCGCGCGGTGCGGGCCTGGGGGCTGGAGATCCAGTGCGCGGACGCATCGGTGTACAGCCCGGTGCTGACCGGCGTGATGATGCCGGAGGGCGTGGACGCCGACGCGGTGCGCAAGCACATCTATGAACGCTTCGACATGTCGCTGGGGCAGGCACTGGGCAAGATGCGCGGCAAGATGTTCCGTATCGGGCATCTCGGCGACTGCAACGACCTGACCCTGATGGCCACGTTGTCCGGTTGCGAGATGGGGCTGAAGCTCGCGGGCGTGCCGGTGGCGGCGAGCGGGGTCGTGGCGGCGATGGAGTACCTGGCCGCGCATGCGGACGCGCCAGCGCTGAAGGCCGCGGCCTGAACCGGCACCTGAAGGCCGGGCGGCTTGCCCGCGCGGCAGGCGCACGCCGGCCTTCCTGAATCACAGCAAGTGCAGACAGGCATGGCCTCACCTCACAGGGTGAGGCCAGGGAGAGGTGTCGCCTTTTGGCGCCCCGCCGCCTGCGCGGACTAGCGGGAACCGGCCATAGAGCCGGCCGCGATGAGTCTGCCCCGGCCCGGACCGGGTGGGCAGGAAAAAAAGGATTGGAGACAAGCAATGAAGCGCCTTCGTGCAACCAGCGTCGTGCTGGGGATGCTATGCATCATGTATTTCATCACCTACCTGGACCGTGTCAACGTCAGCACGGCCGCGGCCGGCTTTGGCCAGGAGTTCAACCTCAGCAAAACCGAGATCGGCCTGGTGTTCTCGGCCTTTGCCTACCCCTACCTGGTGTTCCAGATCATCGGCGGCTGGGTCAGCGACCGGTTCGGCGCCAAGCGCACCCTGATGGTCTGCGGCGTGCTCTGGGCCATCGCCACCTTGTTGACCGGCTTCGCCGGCGGGCTGATTTCCCTGCTGGCCGCGCGCCTGCTGCTGGGCCTCGGCGAGGGCGCCACGTTTCCGGCGGCCACCGCCGCCATGGCGCGCTGGGTGCCCAAGGAGAAGCGCGGCTTCGCGCAAGGCATCACCCACGCCTGCGCACGGGTGGGCAACGCGGTAGCCCCGGCCGCAGTCGTCGCCATCATGGCGATCTATGGCTGGCGCGAGTCGTTTTATCTCTGCGGCGTGATCAGCCTGGTCTGGGTGGCGTTGTGGGCGGTGACCTTTACCGAGCACCCCAAGGATCATCCCCGCATCACGGCGGACGAACTCGAAACGCTGCCCGCCGCCAAGAAAAAGGCTGGCAACGTGCCCTGGCGCCGCCTGTTCAGGCGCATGGCGCCGGTCACCATCGTCTACTTCTGTTACGGCTGGACGCTGTGGCTGTTCCTGAGCTGGATTCCCCAGTACTTCCTGCATAGCTACGACCTGGACCTGAAGAAGTCCGCCATCTTCGCCTCCGCCGTGTTCTTTGCCGGCGTGCTCGGCGACACGCTCGGCGGCGTCGTCACAGACAAGCTCTACGAACGTACCGGCAGCCTGAAACGCGCCCGCAGCTGGATGGTGGCGGTCTGCATGCTGCTGACGATGCTGTCGCTGATCCCCATGCTGTTCACCCATCAGCTCTACGTTTCGATGGCCTGCCTGGCTGCCGGCTTTTTCTTTGCCGAGATGACCATCGGGCCGATGTGGGCGATCCCCATGGATATCGCGCCGGAGCATTCCGGTACCGCGAGCGGGATGATGAATTCCGGCTCCGCGCTGGCGGCGATCATCTCGCCGGTGCTGTCGGGCTACCTGATCGACCGCTTCGGCAGCTGGGAGTTGCCCTTTATCGGCAGCATGGCGCTGATGGGCATCGGCGTGGTGCTGGCCTTCCGCATGCAGCCGGAAAGCAGGTTCGAAAGCGAGCCCGCCGCCGCGGCCGATCCCAAGCAATTGCACGCATAAGCGATGCGCGCCCCTCACTCGCCAATGGAAACGCAATCATGACATGAGCCATCCCCACCCGGAACAGGAACTCGCCAGCCGGCTTGCAGGCGCGGGCAACGAAGGCATTCGCTTCTCCGCCTTGCCAGGCGAACTGCTGCCGCAGGATGCCGACGCCGCCTACGCCGTGCAAGCCGAGGTGCTGCGGCTGCGCAAAGCGGGCATCGGCGGCTGGAAGGCTGGCGCGAAATCCGCGACCGGCCCGATCCAGGGCGCGCCGCTGCCGAACGACTGCGTGCATCCGAGCCCCGCCACGCTGTCGCGCGGCGGCTTCCGCCCGCTTGGCCTGGAACTGGAGATTGCGTTCTGCTTCGGGCGGGTTTTCGCGCCGCGCGGCGCTCCTTATTCCGGTGATGAGGTGCTGGAAGGCGTGCAGTACATGGCGGCCGCGATCGAGGTGGTGGCGAGCCGGTACCAGGAATGGCCCGCGGTGGACAAGCTGGCGCAGCTTGCCGACCTGCAGAACCACGGTGCCCTGATCGTCGGCGACTACGTGCCTTACCAGCCCGGCTATCCCTTCCTGGATCCAAGCCTGTTCTTCACCTTCGATGGCGAGGACGTGGTCAAGGGCGCGCCGGCCAATCCCGCCGGCGACCCGCGCCGCCTGCTGCCGTGGGTAGTCAACCATTGCACCGCGCGCGGCATGACGGTGGGCCACGGCACGCTGGTCACGACCGGTTCCTACACCGGCATGCATTTCCCGGACAGGCCGGGCGCGGCGCTGGGCAGGATCGCCGGCCTGCCCGCGGTCGAACTCATCCTCGCGTAACAAGCCGCGCGCAGACGCGGCACCGATACCCACAAGCCACTGGTAGAAAGCCATGAACGATTCCTCCCCCTCGCTGCTGGTCAAGCCGATCCACCTCGTGCCGTCGCAAGGCCGCGCCAGTTCGCCGCTGTCGGCACGACTGCGCAAGGAACTGCGCGGCGATGTGCTTTTCGACCGGGCCAGCCGGGGCCGCTACGCTACCGATGCCTCGATCTACCAGATCATGCCGGTCGGCGTGGTGGTGCCGCGCGACCAGGCCGACCTGATGCTGGCGCTGGAGATCGCCCGCGACGAAAAGGCCCCGGTGCTGGCGCGCGGCGCGGGCACCAGCCAGTGCGGCCAGACCGTTGGCGAGGCGCTGGTGATCGACAACAGCAAGTGGCTCAACAACGTCGTGGATTTCGATCCCGCCGCCCGCACCGTCACCGTGGAACCCGGCATCGTGCTGGACCACCTCAATGCCTGGCTCAAGCCGCACGGCTTGTGGTTTCCCGTGGATGTATCGACCGGGGCCCAATGCACCATCGGCGGCATGGCCGGGAACAACTCATGCGGCTCGCGCTCCATCGAGTACGGCAACATGGTGCACAACGTGCTGGGCATCGATGCCGTGCTGGCCGACGGCAGCCAATGCCATTTCGGCTCACTCAAAGAGGCTGTCGCTGGCAGGCGGGTGGAGGGCATCCTGCAAGGCCTGCGGCGAATCGCCACCCGCGAGCGCGAGGAAATCGCCGAGCGCATGCCGAAGGTGCTGCGCCGCGTGGCGGGCTACAACATCGACCTGTTCGAATGCCAGAATCCGCGCGCCTATACCGACGACGGCTACGCCAATCTCTCGCATATCCTGGTGGGATCCGAAGGCACGCTCGCCTACAGCCGGCAGCTCACGCTGAAGCTGTCGCCGCTGCCGCAGCACAAGGTACTGGGTGTGGTGAACTTTCCCACGTTCTACCAGGCGATGGACATGACGCAGCATATCGTCAAGCTCAAGCCCGTGGCGGTAGAGCTGGTAGACCGCACCATGATCGACCTGTCGATGGAGAACCCGGCGTTCCGCCCGGTGATCGGGCAGGCCCTGTCCGGCGAGCCGCAGGCCATCCTGCTGGTCGAGTTCGCGGGCGAGGAGCACAGCGCGCTGCTGGCGCAGCTCGACGATCTGGCGACGCTGATGAGCGACCTGGGCCTGCCGGGCTCCGTCGTCAAGATGCCCGACGCCAAAGCCCAGAAGGCGCTGTGGGATGTGCGCAAGGCGGGCCTGAACATCATGATGAGCATGAAGGGCGACGGCAAGCCGGTGTCCTTCATCGAAGATTGCGCGGTTCCGCTGGAGCACCTGGCCGAGTACACGCGCCGGCTCACCGCCGTGTTCCACAAGCACGAGACCGAAGGCACGTGGTACGCCCATGCCAGCGTGGGCACGCTGCATGTGCGCCCGATCCTGGACATGCGGCGCGACGGCGCGCTGCGCATGCGCGAAATCGCGGAGGAAGCGGCCGCGCTGGTGCGTGAGTACAAGGGCGCCTATTCCGGCGAACACGGCGACGGGCTGTGCCGGGGTGAGTGGGTGGCCTGGCAATACGGTCCGCGCATCAATGCCGCCTTTGGCGAGATCAAGGCGCTGTTCGACCCGGACAACCGCTTCAACCCGGACAAGATCGTGCGGCCGCCGAAGATGGACGCGCGCGAGAACTTCCGTTTCGCGCCGGGCTACGCCGCGCTGCCGCTCGCGCCGGCCCTGGACTGGTCCGCCTGGAACGTGACGCGCAACCCGCTGACCGGCGAGGAAACGGCGCCGGGCACGGGCAGCGACCGCGCGGGCGGGCTCGCCGCGGCAGTGGAGATGCGCAACAACAACGNTGCAACAACAACGGGCATTGCCGCAAGTTCGATGCGGGCACCATGTGCCCAAGCTATCGCGTGACCAAGGACGAGCAGCATGTCACGCGCGGCCGGGCCAATACGCTGCGGCTGGCGGTCTCCGGCCAGCTGGGCGATGAGGGCCTTGCCAGCGCGGAAGTCAAGGAAGCCCTGGACCTGTGCGTCTCCTGCAAGGGCTGCAGGCGCGACTGCCCGACGGGCGTCGATATGGCGAAGTTCAAGATCGAGGCCCGCCATGCCTGGACCAAGCGCCATGGCATCACCTTGCGCGAGCGCATGGTGGCCTTCATGCCGCGCTATGCGCCGGTCGCCAGCCGGTTTCCCGCGCTGCTAGCGCTGGCCGACAGCATTCCCGGCATCTCCGGCGCGATAAAGCGCGCGTTGGGATTCGCGCCGCAGCGCTCGTTGCCACGCTTCAAGACATCGTTCCTGTCGAAAGCCCGGACCAGGGGGCAGGCAGAACCGGGCCGCGAAGTCATGCTCTTCGTGGACACCTTCACCAATTACATGGAGCCGGAAAACGCGCTGGCGGCGCGGCAAGTGCTGGAAGCCGCCGGCTACACGGTGCACTTCAACACCCGCGAGGGCGAGCGCCCCCTGTGCTGCGGCCGTACCTTCCTTGCGGCGGGGCTGGTGGACCAGGCCAGGGAGGAAGCGCGGCGCCTGCTGGATGCCGTCAAGCCCTATGTCGACCGGAACATCCCGATCGTGGGGCTGGAGCCTTCGTGCCTGCTGTCCCTGCGCGACGAGTTCCTCAATTACGGCTACGGCGACGAGGCCAGGAAGCTGGCTGCCCAGGCCTTCCTGTTTGAAGAATTCCTGGTGCGGGAGAAGACGGCGGGACGCCTGGCCCTCGATCTCGATGCGCTGCAGGCCAGCGAAGCCCTGGTGCATGGCCACTGCCACCAGAAGGCCTTCGATGCCTTCACCCCGGTGCAGACCGTGCTCGGCTGGATCCCCGGCCTGAAGGTGTCGCCGGTGGAATCCTCCTGTTGCGGCATGGCGGGCAGCTTCGGCTACGAGGCCGAGCACTATGAGGCATCGAAAGCCATGGCGGAGCTCTCGCTGCTGCCGGCGGTGCGCCAGCGCGCGGCCAACGCCCTTGTGGTCGCCGACGGCACCAGTTGCCGCCACCAGATACTGGACGGCGCGGACACCGAGGCCGTGCACGTGGCGCGCGTGCTGGCGATGGCGCTGAAGCGGAAGGACCAGGGGCAGCCGCATCATGCGTGAGCACACCGGCCCGGCAGCCGCCAGGCGGCCACCCTTGCGGCTTCCCGAGCCGGCCGCGAAGGGCGATGCGCTGGAGGACGTGGGTTCACCGGCGCTGCTGGTGGACCTGGACGCCTTCGAATCGAACCTGCTGCAGATGCGTGACCTGGCGGCGGCCGCGGGGGTGGCCTTGCGCCCGCATGCCAAGGCGCACAAGTCCGTCGCCATCGCCCGGGCCCAGATGGCCCAGGGAGCCGCGGGCATCTGCTGCCAGAAGCTGAGCGAAGCCTATCCGTTCGCGGCGGCCGGCATCGCCAGCATCCATATCAGCAACGAATTTGCCGGCGCCGACAAGGTGGCCATGGCGGTAGAACTGGCCGGGCATGTGGCGCTGAGCATCTGCGCCGATGACGTGCGGCAGGTGAGGGCGGTGGGGGCCGCCGCCACCGCCGCGGGTGTGAAGATCACGGTGTTGCCGGAGGTCGACGTGGGACACGGACGCTGTGGCGTTGCCAGCCGCGATGCCTTGAGCGCGCTGGCTGACGCCATCGCAGCGTTTCCGGCATTGCGGTTCGGCGGCCTCCAGGCGTATCACGGTCCGGCCCAGCATATCGCCGTCTGGGCGCAGCGCCGCCAGGCCGCGCAACGGGCCGCCGAAGCGGCGCACGCCTATGTCCGGCACCTGGATGCGCGCGGCATCGCCTGCCCGGTGGTCACGGGCGGGGGTACCGGCACCGCGGAGTTCGACGTCGGCAGCGGCGTCTACACCGAGATCCAGCCGGGGTCCTATCTGTTCCTGGACGGACATTACGGCGCCAACGAATGGATGGGGCAATTCCGGCCGGTGCACAGCCTGTTCATCGCGGCCACGGTGATGAGCACGGCGCGCCCCGGCGTGGTGGTTTGCGATGTCGGCCTGAAGACGGTGGCGGTCGATTCCGGACTGCCACGGCTGTGGTCGCGCGACAGCGACGGGTCGCTGCGCTACGTCGCCGCCAACGACGAGCACGGCGTGCTCGAAGTGCTCAACGGCGACAGCCACGAGTTGCTGGGCGGCAAGCTGCTGCTGATCCCGGGGCACTGCGACCCTACCGCCAACCTGCACCGGCACTACGTCTGCTTCCGGCAGGGGCGGGTAGCCGGCCTGTGGGATATCGATGCGCGGGGCCTGAGCCGCTGATGCATCGGCGCCGGTGGCGCTTGCGATCTTGGGGGGCATTCCCCGCCAGCCGCGAGCGATCCCGGACGTATTGCCAGAACAGATTCGCAGCTTGGCCGGCACCGCAGCCCGGTGCCGGGCAGTAGAACGCCGCACGCCACCGGCATGCGGACCTGGTGATGTTCCGAAGGAGACAACAACATGAAGAAGAAACAAGACTGGAAAGCCCTTGCCCTCACGCTTGGTGCCACTGCCGCCGGTGTCGCCATGAGCGCCACGGCATTCGCGTGGGAGCCCAACAAGCCGGTGGAAATCATCGTGCCGTTCAGTGCCGGCGGCGCCTCGGACCAGATGGCCCGCTCGATCCAGGGCATCATCGCCAAGCACAAGCTGATGAGCCAGCCGGTCATCGTGCTGAACAAGGCCGGCGCCAGCGGCGCGGAAGGCTTGATGGATACCAAGGCGTCGCAGGGCAACGCGCACAAGTTGCTGGTCACCTCATCCGCGCTCTATACCGTGCCGATGGTCAGCAACCTGCCGTTCAGCTGGCGCGACCTGACGCCGGTGGCGATGGTTGCGCAAGATGAATTCGTGCTGTGGACCAATTCGGCGAACCCGGCCAAGACCGCCGGCGCGTTTATCGATGCTGCCAAGGCCACGCCCGGCAAGACCAAGGTGGGCGGCACCAGCTCCAAGCGGGAGGACCAGATCATTGCCACGCTGGTGCAAAAGAAGACCGGCGCCAGGTTCATCTACGTGCCTTACAAGGGCGGCGGCGAGGCGGCCACCCAGCTGTCCGGCCAGCATATCGACGCCAACGTCAACAATCCCTCCGAATCGATCGCCCAGTGGCGCGCCGGCGAGCACCGCGCCGTCTGCGTGTTCGCGCCGGAACGCATGAGCTACAACGCCAAGGTCACGGCGACGCAGAGCTGGCACGACATTCCCACCTGCAAGGAGCAAGGCCTGGACGTGCAGTACCAGATGCTGCGCGTGTTCATGCTGCCGGGCGGCGTGACACCCGACCAGCAGAAGTACTACGTGGACCTGATGCAGAAGATCGTGGCCACGCCGGAGTGGAAGGAATACCTGGAGAAGAACGCGCTGAAGAACGAATTCCTGACCGGCAAGGCGCTCACCGATTTCCTGGCGAAGGACGAGAACGTCCACCGCGACATCATCAAGGAAGCCGGCTTCGTCGCCGCGCGCTGATCCGGACGCGGCTGCGCCGGGGTGCGCAGCCGCTGGTCAAACAGGATGGAGGAGACAACTTCATGGACGCGAAGCATTCCGAGGTGCCCGCCGGGGGCGGCATCTCCGTACGCGCGGTGGAACTGGTGGTAGCGGCCTGCCTGATGGCGGGCGCGCTGGTGGTGATCTGGAGCAACTACACAATCGGCGCCGGCTGGGCCGCGGACGGCCCGGAGGCGGGCTATTTCCCGCTGCGGGTCGGCGCCATCATCCTGGTCTGCAGCCTGGCGGTCGCCTGGCAGGCGCTGCGCGGCGGCGAGCGCAAGACGTTCGCGACCTGGCAGCAACTGAAGCAGGTCAGCGTGATCCTGGCGCCCCTGACGGTGTACGTCGGACTGATCGGCGTGCTGGGCGTGTACCTCGCGTCTTCGATCTTCATCGTGGGCTTCATGGTCGCGATCGGCAAGTCGGCGTGGTGGCGGGCCTTGCTGATCGGGCTCGGCATCAACGTGGTGCTGTTCTGGATCTTCGAGATCCAGTTCCGCGTGCCCTTGCCCAAGGGTCCCATCGAAGCCGCGCTCGGCTATTGAGCAGGAGAGGAGACCGATATGGAAGAACTTAACTCCCTGATGGGCGGCTTCGCCGTCGCCTTGTCGTGGCAAAACGTCGGGCTGATGTTCGCCGGCATCCTGCTGGGCATCGTGGTCGGCGTGCTGCCCGGCCTTGGCGGGCCGAACGGCGTGGCGATCCTGCTGCCGCTTACCTTCTCGATGGATCCCACCTCGGCCATCATCATGCTGTCCTGCATCTACTGGGGCGCATTGTTCGGCGGGGCCATCACCTCGATCCTGTTCAACATTCCCGGCGAGGCCTGGTCCGTCGCCACCACCTTCGACGGCTATCCCATGGCCCAGCGCGGCGAGGCGGGCAAGGCGCTCACCTCCGCCTTCACCGGCTCCTGCCTGGGCGCGCTGGCCGGGGTGTTGCTGATCACTTTCCTGGCGCCGATGGTGGCCAGGTTCGCGCTGCGCTTCGGGCCGCCGGAGTTCTTCGCGGTCTACCTGCTGACCTTCTGCAGCTTTATCGGCATGGGCAAGGAATCCAAGCCCAAGATCCTGATCGCCATGTGCCTGGGCTTTACGCTGGCCGCGGTCGGCATGGACACGGTGTCCGGCACCTTGCGCATGACCTTCGGCTCGCATGAACTGCTGCGCGGCTTCGATTTCCTGGTGGCTGTGATCGGCTTGTTCGGCATCAGCGAAATCCTGATGACCATGGAGGAGGGCGTCGCCTTCCGTGGCAAGCAGGCCAGGATCGATCTTAAAGTCGTGCTGAGCACCTGGGCGGAATTGCCGCGTTACTGGATGACCGTGTTGCGCTCGTCGGCGATTGGCTGCTGGCTCGGCATCACGCCCGGCGGCGCCACCGCCGCATCGTTCATGGGCTATGGCGTGGCCAAGCGCATGGGACGCGATCCGGATTCCTTCGGCAAGGGCAATGTCGAAGGCGTGATCGCGCCGGAAACCGCGGCGCACGCTGCAGGCACCAGCGCATTGCTGCCGATGCTGGCCCTGGGGATTCCGGGCTCCGCGACTGCCGCGGTTCTGCTGGGTGGCCTGATGATCTGGGGCCTGCAGCCGGGTCCGTTGCTGTTTGCCGAGCAAGGGCCGTTTGTGTGGGGCCTGATCGCCAGCATGTACCTGGGCAATATCGTCGGCCTGATCGTGGTGCTGTCCACCGTGCCGCTGTTTGCCGCCATCCTGCGCATCCCGTTCTCGATCATCGCGCCGCTGATCCTGGTCATTTGCGCGATCGGCGCCTATACGGTCAACGGCGCGCTGTTCGACGTCTGGCTGATGCTGGTCTTCGGCGTGGTTGGCTATGTGCTCAAGAAGCTCGACTATCCCCTGGCGCCGCTGGTGCTGGCCCTGGTGCTCGGCGACCGCGCCGAGGACGCGTTCCGCCAGACCATGCTGGTCTCGTCGGGAGAACTCGGCATCTTCTGGTCCAACGGGCTGGTCGGCACCATCATGGCGCTGGCCATCCTGGTGCTGGTCTGGCCACTGGTCGCGGACTTGCGCGCCAAGGCGCGGCGCATGGCCTGAGCGCGTCCGGGCGCGGGTAGCGGCGGCGGAGCTGGCGCAACGCCACGGATCCTAATGCACCCGGTTTGTAATCCGGCGCGCGGCCAGCGCTGCCAGCACGGGCGCCACGGCAAAGCTGGCGAACAGCCAGGCGGCAGCCGACTGCGCGCCCGCCGTGCCGCCGGGGACGATCAGGCCAGCGGCATTCGCCACCAGCCCGGCGATCGCCGCGCCGATCGCCATGCCGTAGAGCTGGACGGTTGTGATCGCGGCCGAAGCCGTGCCTTCCTCGCCGTGCGGCGCCAGCGTCAGCACGCGCGTCAGCAAATGCGGCCAACCGATGCCCACGCCAGCGCCCGCGCCGGCCAGCGCCAGGCCGCTGAGCAGCGTGCGAGCTGCGGGCGCCAGGCTTGCCCCCGCCGGTACCACGATGGCCAGCGCGATCAGGCTGGCGGCGCACAGTATCGGCCCCGCGCGCAGCAGCCGTGCCGCGCCCGTACCGCCGTGGCCGGAGGAAAGCAGCGCCCCCAGGCTCCAGCCACCCGCCATCGCGGCTGTGAGATAGCCCGCGGCCAGCGGTGTGTGGCCATGCAAGGTCTGCAGGAAATAAGGCACGAAGACTTCGGTGGTGGTGCCGATCAGGAGCAGGGCCACGCTGGCATAGACCGCGCCCAGCGGCGTGCCGGGCTCGGTGCCACCGCCAGGCAGCAACCGCACCAGCGCGCGTCGGTCCCACACAATGGCGGCGGCGCCGAATGCCAGGCCCGCGGCCACGCCGGCGGCCTGCCAGCCCATCGCCGCTGACAGGCTGCCGGCGGCGACAGCCAGGACCGACGCAGCCAGCAGCGCGATCTGCGCGGCGGGAATGCTCGGCGCGGCGGCGGACGAGACGCGCTCGCCGGCCGGGCGCAATTGCAGCGCCACCAGCAAGCCCTGCATGATGGACACCGGCAGCAGCGTCCAGAACGCCCAGCGCCAATGCCCCACCTGGGCGAACAACCCGCCCACGGCCGGCCCGCAGAGCGTGGCGATGCCCCACATGCCCGAGACCAGCGCCACCGCGCGGGGCCATAGCGGCGGCGCGAACACAACCCGGATCAGTGCATAGCTAAGCGCTGCCAGCGTGCCGCCGCCCAGGCCCTGCACGCCACGGCTGGCCAGCATCCAGGGCATGGACGGCGCGAGCGCGCAGCCCGCCGATCCCAGCGCGAACACGGCTAGCGCGGTCAAGGAGGCACCGCGCGGTCCCAGCGCGGCCAGAAGCCGGACGGACAGCGCGGCGCCGACGATGGAGGCGACGACGAAAAGCGTGGTGTTCCAGGCGTACCAGTCCAGGCCGCCAATGTCCCGTACCACGGACGGCAGCACGGTGGTGACAATGTGGACGTTGATGGCGTGAAGCGCCACGCCGCCGGTAAGGGCGAGGGCAAGTAACCCGTTCTTGCCAAGGAGCAATTCGCGCCAGGCGCCGGTGGAGGCTTGTTCAGGAGGCATCGAGAGCGTGCGGCAGCATGGCTGCCGTCTTATTATCCAAAATGATTCTTGGATAATAAGACGGTGCCGTGAATTACACAAGCAATGGCTTGGTATTTCCGGGTCCCGGGTCGCTCCCGACGGCGCCGGCTTACTGTCTAGCCCCGCACGTCGCGAGGGTCGTGGCCATAGCTGTTGCGCATGCGAATCTGGCCATCCTGGCCGTGAACCAGCAGCTCCACCTTCTCGCGCCTGGCGATGACCGTGGCGGCCTCGATGGCTTCGTCCTGGTTGAGGAAATGGGCTCGCTCGCCCCTGGCTCCTTCATGGACGACATCCCAGCCGTCGCCGTGAGGCACGACATGTACGTTGCGCTGCGCTTTCGAATCCATGGAGGTCTCCCGCTAACCGTGGCCGGAGGCCACGCTCCGCTCTGTATTGTGAGGCGCTGGAACAGTAGCGCCAGGGGGCGCAGTCCCGCAGGTTCACGCGCCTCGCAGGAATCAAGCATAGGTGTTCTGGCCCGACGGTGCCCGGCGGGCTGTCAGGATGCCGCCTGGCGCACCAGGTAATCCACCAACAGCTTCGCCGCCGGCGAGAGGCTCGCCTCGTCGCGGAAGCAAATCGCGAAGCGGCGCTGCGCCCAGCTATCCGTGAGCGGGACCATCTGCACGCCAAAGCTGGCGGAAACGGGCTCAACCACCTCGCGGGGCACGATGGCAAGGCCAAGGTTCGCGCGGACGCAGCGCAGGGACGCATCGAAGGAGGAAACCACCACCCGGTACGCCATCGGCTTGCCGATGATGGCCGCCGCGCGCGCCAGCATGGTGTGTACCGCGGTCTGCCCGGGCAGGCCGATATGGTCGAATTCCAGCGTCTGCTCGAAGGAACACGCCGCCTGGCTCGCGAGCGGATGCGAGGAATGCACGATGGCTGCCAAGGTATCGCTGCGATAGGGCCGGGTCTGGAGTCCTTCGAGATCCGCGGCATCCCAGCAGATGCCCAGCGGCGCGGAGCCTTCCCGCAGTGAGCGGACAAGCTCGCGGCTGATGCTCTCTTCGACGGTGACGCGGATATCCCGATGGTCAGGCACCTGCAGAAAGCCGGCGATATCGTCGGGCAGCGACTCGGCCATGCACGAGACGGTGGACAGCAGGCGGACTTGTCCCTTGATGCCGGTGCCGTAGCCGGCCATATCGCGCTCCACGCGATCGGCCGCGGCCAGCATGGCGCGTGCATGCTCCAGCAGGATCTCGCCAGCCCCGGTCGGTATCACCCCACGCCGGCGCCGCTCGAACAGCGTGACGCCCACGGTGTCTTCCAGTTGAGCCAGGCGCTTGCTGATGGCCGAAGCCACGATGTGTTGCTGTTCGGCGGCGCGCGCCATGTTGCGCGTCTCGCAAACCGCCACGAACAGGCGCAGGGAGGTGAGGTCCAGGTCACGCATCGGAAGCTTCCGGTGTTGAGTTTAGGATTTCCGATATGGAAATTTAGTGTTGTAATTTTAGCGGGTATTGCATTGATGAGGAATCTCTAAACCGAGGGCACATGGGGTGGCGTGATGCTACCCAGCTATTCCGATTCGGAATGTTAGTGCTTCTGGATTAGCGCTTCTGCCTAGAGCCGGAACGGCATAGAGTGCTCATGCCAGACCGAAACGCGAACATCCGAGGGGACCCAGACAAAATGACAACACACGCTGAATTCGCTCCACGCCGGGCCGTGATTCGGGAGGTAGGGCTGCGCGACGGCCTGCAGAGTATCGCCACCATCCTGCCGACCTTCGCCAAGCGGGAGTGGATCCAGGCGGCCTATGCGGCAGGCCAGCGGGAAATAGAGGTCGGTTCTTTCGTCCCGGCGAAGCTGCTGCCGCAACTCGCCGATACCGCGGAACTCGTGGACTTTGCCAGGTCGCTGCCGGGGCTGTTCGTCTCGGTCCTGGTGCCAAACCTGCGGGGCGCGGAAAACGCCATCGCCAGCGGCGCCGACCTGATGCTGGTGCCGCTGTCCGCCAGCCATGCCCATAGCCTGGCCAACCTGCGCAAGACGCCCGACGACGTGGTGGCCGAGGTGGCAAAGATCCGCGCCGCCCGCGACGCGGCCGGCTCCAGGACGCTGATCGAAGGCGGCGTGGGCACCGCCTTCGGTTGCACGCTGCAGGGACATGTGGATCCACACGAGGTGCTCCGCCTGATGCAGGCCCTGCTGGATGCGGGCGCCGATCGCGTCAGCCTGGCGGACACGGTGGGCTATGCCGATCCCGCGATGGTGTGCAGCCTGTTTGAACGCGCCACGGCAATCGCCGGCGACCGCTTCTGGTGCGGACATTTCCACGACACGCGCGGGCTGGGCCTGGCCAACGTGTATGCCGCCCTGCAAGCCGGCGTGACCCGCTTTGATGCCTGTCTCGCCGGGATTGGCGGTTGCCCGCACGCGCCCGGCGCCAGCGGCAATGTCGCCACCGAAGATCTGGCCTACCTGCTGGGCAGCATGGGCTTCGATACCGGCATCGATATCGACCGGTTGCTGGCGCTGCGCGAGCGCGTGGCCGGCTGGCTGACCAATGAGACCCTGCACGGCACGCTGTGGCGCGCCGGCCTGCCCAAGACATTTCCCGCATCGGTTGCCGATGCTGCTGCCGCCTGCGCCTGAGAGAGAAAATCATGAGCACTGAACATGCCTACTTGCCGCTCGCCGGCGTCCGCGTGGTTGAGTTCACCCATATGGTGATGGGCCCGACCTGCGGCATGATCCTCGCTGACCTGGGCGCGGAAGTCATCAAGGTCGAACCCCCTGGCGGCGACAAGACGCGCAATCTGCCCGGCCTTGGCATTGGCTTCTTCCGCTCGTTCAACCGCAACAAGAAGAGCGTCGTCATCGACATCACCACCCCGGAAGGACAGGCCACGGCAGCGGAACTGGTTGGCCAGTGCGATGTGTTGCTGGAGAACTTCCGCCCGGGCCTGATGGAGAAATGCGGGCTGGACTACGCCACGTTGTCCGCCAGATTCCCCGGGCTGATCTACGTGTCGCACAAGGGCTTCCTGCCCGGCCCGTATGAAAACCGCCTGGCGCTCGACGAAGTCGTGCAGATGATGGGAGGCCTGTCCTACATGACCGGGCCCAAGGGCCGCCCGCTGCGCGCGGGTACCTCGGTGAACGACATCATGGGCGGCATGTTCGGCGCCATCGGCGTGATGGCCGCCTTGCGGGAGCGCGATCGCACCGGCAAGGGGCAGGAAGTGCAGAGCGCGCTGTTCGAGAATTGCGTGTTCCTGTCGTCACAGCATATGCAGCAGTTCTCGATGACCGGCGAGCCACCGCCGCCGATGCCGTCGCGCGTGTCTGCCTGGAGCGTCTACGACGTGTTCACGCTGGCCGGAGGCGAGCAATTGTTTATCGGTGCCGTCAGCGACAAGCAGTTCAACACCCTGTGCGGCGTGCTGCAACGCCCCGACCTGGCTGCCGATCCGGAGCTCGCGACCAACGCCATGCGCGTCGCGGTACGTCCGGCATTGCTGGAACGGCTGGGTGCGATTCTCAAGGACCATCGCGTGGAAGAACTCTCGCCGAAGCTCGAAGCCGCGGGCATTCCCTACGCGCCCATCATGCGTCCGGAGCAACTGCTGGATGACCCTCACCTGAAGGCAAGCGGCGGCCTCGTGCCGATGCAGACCGAGGATGGCGGCACCACGGACGTCGTGCTGCTGCCGTTGCTGATGGGCGGACGCAGGCCCGGCGTGCGCATGCCGCTGCCGGGCATCGGCGAGCACAACGACGAAATCCTGTCCGGCCTGCGCACGCGCACGCCGGACTGAATCTACCCGCATTGCCGCGTGGCATCGGATGGCCACGCGGACAAGAACGATAAACATACGGAGACAGACATGGCATTCCCCCTTTCGCGCCGGGCGGTACTCGGCATGGCCGCTTCGGCCATCGCACTCGCGGTCGCCTTGCCGGCCGGCACCGTCACGGCCCAAGGCTCGGGCCGGCCGGTACGCCTGATCCTGCCTATCAGCGCGGGCTCGGGCGTGGATGCTATCGCGCGCGCCGCCGGACCGTCGCTCGGCAGGAGCCTGGGCCAGCCGGTGGTGATCGAGAATCTCCCCGGCGCCGGCGGCATTACCGGCGCAGCGGCGGGGGGCCAGGCGCC
>NZ_JFJV02000108.1:85188-107256 GCF_000611145.1 Cupriavidus sp. SK-3
GGCGCCGCCCGACGGCACGACGCTGGGCCTGTTCTCCAACAACCATGTCATCAATCCGAGCGTGTACAAGAAGATGCCGTTCGACGCGATCAAGGACTTCACGCCCATCAGCGTGATCGGCTCGACGCCGCTGGTCCTTGTGGTCAACCCCAAGGTTCCGGCGAAAAATGTGCAGGAACTCGTTGCCTTGCTCAAGGCCAAGCCAGATTCGCTCAACTATGCCTCGTCGGGCAACGGCACCATTCTCCAGCTCGCCGCGGAAATGTTCCTCGATGAGGCGCATGTCAAGGCGCGCCATGTCCCCTACAAGGGCACCGGACCGATGATGACCGACCTGATCGCGGGCCAGGTGGAGATGGGGGTCGTGGCGCTTAACGCCGTGGCGCCGCACCTGAAGAACGGCACCCTGCGTGCGATCGGCCTGTGCGGCGCCACGCGCTCGCCCGCCGCGCCGGAGATGCCAACCATCGCCGAACAAGGTTTGCCAGACTTCGCGGTCGAGGGCTGGTTTGCCGTGGTGGGTCCGGCAGGGCTTCCGCCGGCCGAGGTCAAGCGCCTCAACACCGTGTTCGTCAAGGCATTCACCAGCCCGGATGTCCTGGAAGCGATGAAGAGGCAGGGCAATACGATCAATCCCGGCACGCCGGAAGCCGCCGCGAAGTTCTTCCAGAGCGAAGCGGCGCGCTATGCGGCACTGGTCAAGAAGGCCAATGTGACCCTGGAGTGAGGTCGGGGTGTGCTGTCGCGGCGGGGCAACCCCTGCCGGCTTTGCCCGCTTCCCGTCGTCTCGCTCCCTGTCGGAAAATGTGCTTGCTGCCGGCCACTACGCCGGTCTGCACGACCCCCGGAGCCGTCGTGGTCGCGTTGACCACGCTTTCCATAAAAAAGGCCGTCGCCATCCTCCATAAGGATCACGTGGAGGATTTAGCTTTTGCGCCGCTGCACGGCGGTCAGTATCCCGCGCAGGATCTCGATGGGGGGAGGCGGGCAGCCAGGCACGGCGACGTCGACGGGGATGACGTTGGCGACGCGACCGCAACTCGCATAGCTCTCGCCGAAGATGCCTCCTGTACAGCCGCAGTCACCCACTGCGACCACGAGTTTCGGCTCTGGCGTCGCGTCATAGGTACGCCGCAAAGCGTCTTCCATGTGGCGCGAAACCGGTCCCGTCACCAGCAGCATGTCAGCATGGCGCGGGCTGGCAACGAATTTGATGCCAAGCCCCTCAATGTTGTAGTAGGGGTTGTTGAGCGCGTGGATTTCCAGCTCGCAGCCGTTGCACGAGCCTGCATCGACCTCCCTGATCGTGAGCGCCTGGCCGAGGATGTCGAGGATGTCCTGGTGGATACGTTGCATCGCGGCGCCGCCATCGCCATCGACGGCCGGGGGCGGCGGCTCCGTGACGATGCCAGTGCGGACGATTTGTTTGAGGATGTGCCACATCAGAGGTCGTGTCCCGAATAGCTGAGGTTGAATGACTTGTTGATCAGCGGAAAGTCCGGAACGATGTTGCCGATGACCGCGTGCTCAAGCACCGGCCAGTTCTGCCAGGAGGGATCATGGCAGTGGCAACGCACGATTCTGCCGTCAGCGCCGGTTTCGAGCGCCACAAGGATTTCGCCGCGCCAGCCCTCCACCCAGCCCGCTCCGATGGCGATCGCGTCCTGCGCCCGGATGCCGGCATGGATCGCGCCGCCGGGCTGTTCCGAGCAGATCGCGCGAACAAGCCGCAGGGATTCAATGGTCTCGTCAAAGCGCATCGCCACGCGTGCGGCGACATCGCCATCGCGGTGCGTGGCCATCGTGACGCCTAACCGGTCATAGGGCGGCCATGGGTGGTCGCAGCGCAGATCCGCCGCTTGCGCGCTGGCGCGTCCGGCGAGCCCCGCGAGGCCAAGCCGGGCGGCAAGTTGTGGCGTTACCCGGCCCGTGGCGCGAAACCGGTCCTGCAGTCCGGCATGCTCGTCGTAGACGCGCCGCAACGCGCGAACTTCGCGCTCGATGCCGTCGCACTGCTTGCGCAGCCGGTCCATCATGGGCGGCGCCGGATCGATCGCGACACCCCCGGGCACCACCGCATCCATCATGAAGCGATGTCCGAAGGCTTCCCCGGACAGCCGCTGCCAATCCTCGCGCAGCCGCGAGAACTGAGCCAGTCCAAAGGCCAGTCCGGCATCGTTGCCCAACGCACCGAGGTCGCCCAGGTGATTGGCCACGCGCTCGCGCTCCAGCATCAGGGCGCGCAGCGAGGCCGCCCTTGCCGGTATTTCGCTCCCCGAGGCGGATTCCAGCGCCATACAGTAGGCCCAGGCATAGGCCACGGTCGAGTCGCCTGAGATGCGGCCCGCGAGCCGGTAAGCCTCATTCGGCGTCAGTTCGGTGAAGCGGCGTTCGATGCCTTTGTGCGTGTAGCCGAGGAGGGCTTCAAGGCGCAGCACCTTTTCGCCGACCACGGAGAAGCGGAAGTGGCCGGGTTCGATGATGCCGGCATGTACCGGGCCGACGGCTATCTCATGCACCCCATCGCCATCGACACGTACGAAGGCGTAGTCCGCGGGCAGCCTGCCCGCGGCGGCCAGCGGTTGCGGCCCATGTCGCAGGGGGAATGACCCGGGCGCCCACAGGCCATGGTTGAGCCACGGGCGCTCATCGTAGCTGCCTTGCACCCGGATGCCCGAGAGGCTGGCCATGGCGCGCTGCATCCGCCCGGCACACGGGAAGATGCCGGCCAGGTCCGGAACCCCCTGCGCCGGGCCGCCGAGCCGCAGTTCGAGCCAGACCAGTCCCGCGGGTACGGCGTACGCGGCGCATGCCGCCAACGTCCCGCCCGCCGCGCTGCGATCGGTGCCCCACACGGAGATCAGGCGCCCGCCCGTGTCCGCGACTGTGCGCGCTGCCGCGCTCCACGCATCGGGACTGGCGAGCCCGTGCCATACCGGCAGCGGTGCCGGGAGGCGATGCAGGTCGAGTCCGAGTTCAGGCAGGTCCATGTGCTCAACTCCCCAGCATCGCGGCCGCCTGGCGGTACCACGCATCCAGATACGGCGGGATATAGAGGCCCAGCATCAAGCCGAGTATGAGGTGCAAGAACACCGGGACCAGCGCCGGCGGGTGCGGCAGGGGCGTCAGCGTGGTCTCGCCGAAGACCATCGGTTGCACGCGGCTGAACACTGACGCAAAGGCCAGGCCGAGCGCGACCAGCAGGAAAGGCGTGGCCCAGGGTTGTTCCCGCATCGCGGTCGTCACGATCAGGAACTCGCTGGCGAACACGCCGAACGGCGGCATGCCCAGAATGGCCAGTACGCCTAGCATCATGCCCCAACCGACCGTGGGGCTGACCCGGACCAGCCCGCGGATCTCGTCCATGGCCTGCGTTCCCGCTTGCTGGGCCGCATGGCCGACGGCGAAGAAGATCGCGGACTTGACCAGCGAATGCACCGTCATGTGCAGCAGTCCGGCGAAGCTGGCAATCGGGCCGCCCATGCCGAAAGCGAAGGTCATCATGCCCATATGCTCGATGGAGGAGTAGGCGAACATGCGCTTGACGTCCCGCTGGCGGATGAGGAGCAAGACCGCCGCCACTACGGAAACCAGGCCGAACCCCATCATCAGGTGGCCGGTGAGATGGTTGTTCAGCGCGCCGTCCGTCAACACCTTGCAGCGCAGGATGGCGTAGAGCGCCACATTGAGCAGCAGGCCGGACAGCACGGCGGACACCGGGGTCGGTCCCTCGGCATGCGCGTCCGGCAGCCAGTTGTGCACGGGAACCAGACCGACCTTGGTGCCATAGCCGATGAACAGGAAGGCAAATGCCAGGGTGATGATATTCGGGTCCAGCCGGCCCTTGACCGCATCGAGGTTGGTCCACAGCAGCGCGCCGCCCTCGGGGCCAATGACCTGCTCGGCCGCCATGTAGAGCAGCACCGTGCCAAAGAGCGCCTGGGCGATACCCACGCCGCACAGGATGAAGTACTTCCAGGCCGCCTCGAGGCTGGCCGCGGTCCGGTAGACGCTGACCAGCAGGACCGTGGTCAGCGTGGCAGCTTCCATTGCCACCCATACGATGCCCATGTTGTTGGTGGTCAGCGCCAGCAGCATGGTAAAGGTGAATAGCTGGTACATGCTGTGGTACAGGCGCAGCCGCGGCGGCGTCATCTTGCCGTGGTCGCGCTCCACGCGCATGTAGGGCCGCGAGAAGATGGACGTGGTCAGGCCCACGAACGCGGTCAGCGTAACGAGAAACACGTTCAGGGCGTCTATGTAGAACGCACGATCCCACGCGAGCGTGGGACCGTCGTCGATAATCCGGCCGGTGAGCAGGCAGGCCGCGACGAAGGTGCCCAGGCTGAACACGACGTTGACGTCGCGCGCATGATCGCGATGACCGACCAGCGCCAGCACCATCCCGCCGGCCAGCGGGGTTGCAAGCAGGAAGGCTAGCGCGATCAACTCAGTCCTCCTTCAGCTTCTCTAGGTGGCGGATGTCCAGACTGTCGAACTGCTCGCGGATCTGGAACATGAACACGCCCAGGATCAGCACGCCGATCAGCACGTCCAGCGCGATGCCTAGCTCGACCACCATCGGCATGCCGTAGGTCGCCGAGGTCGCGGCAAAGAACAGTCCATTCTCCATGGCCAGGAAGCCGATGACCTGCGGTATCGCCTTCGACCGGGTGATCATCATCAGGAACGAAAGCAGTATGCAGGCCAGCGCGATTCCGAGCGTGCCGCTGGCCAGCTTCACCGACAGCCGCGAGATCGGCATGGCCAGGTTGAACGCGAAGATCACCACCAGAATGCCGATCACCATGATGGTCGGGATATTGATCAGCGTCTCCACGTCCCAGCGGATATCAAGCCGGGCAATGATCCGGTGCAGGAGATAGGGGATCAGCAGCACCTTGAGCGCGAATGTCACGCCGGCCGACAGGTACAGGTCTGGCTGCCGGGTCACGTAGCCGACCACGGCTGTCGCCAGCGCCAGGGTGGCGCCCTGCAGCGTGAACAGGTGGATCAGCGTCAGGATGCGGCGCTGCGAGATCATCCCGAAGGCCAGGATCAGCAGCACCGCGCCGAGCAGGTTGACGAACTGGGTCAGCAGGGCGCTCATGTCAGCGGGCAAGCAGCAGATGCACCAGCATGCCGATCACCGCCAGCAAGAAGGCGGTAGCCAGGAATTCCGGGACGCGGAAGATGCGCATCTTGGCGCTCGCCGTCTCCAGCGCGGCAAGCAGGATGCCGCCCACCATGAGTTTGGCCAGCAGCGCCGGCAGCGCCAGCAGCATGGACGATGGCGCCTGGGCCTCGGCGATGCCCCAGGGGAAGAACAGCGCGAGTCCGATGCACGAGTAGGCGAACAGCTTCAGGCTCGCAGCCCACTCGATGAGTGCGAGGTGGCGGCCCGAATATTCCAGGATGAGCGCCTCATGGATCATCGTCAGTTCCAGATGCGTGGCGGGGTTGTCTACCGGCACGCGTGCGTTCTCCGCCAGCGACACCATGGTGAACGCAACGCCGGAAAAGGCCAGCCCGGGGTAGATCGCCAGTTGGCGATGGGCGAGTGTCTCGACGATGGTAGTGAGCGATGTCGATTTGGAAACCAGCGAGGCCGAGAACAGCACCATCAGCAATGCCGGCTCGGCAAGAAACCCGATCAGCATCTCGCGTCGCGCCCCCAGGGTGCCGAAGGCAGTGCCGATGTCCATCGCCGCCAGCGAAATGAAAACCCGTGCCAGCGCGAACAGGCCGACCAGCGCGATCGCATCGGCCGCGGGCGCCAGTGGGAGGTCCGTCGACAGGGTTGGGATGATCGCGCATGCCAGCGCCATGCAGCCGAACAGCACATAGGGCGTGACGCGGAACAGCGGCGATGCGTTGTCTGCCACCACCGATTCCTTGTTGAACAGTTTGTGCAGCGTGCGATATGGCTGCCAGAGGCTGGGCGCGGATTTGTTCTGCAACCAGGCGCGGCATTGATTGACCCAGCCCGTCAGAAGCGGCGCCAGGGCGATCGATATCACGATCTCGATCGACTGTGACAGCAAGCCGGTGACTGTCATGGAGACCTCATCGCATCACCGCCAGCAGCGTGGCAATCAGCGTCAGGAAGCTATACAGCAGATACACGGAGATGCGCCCCTGCTGCATCAAGCCGGCCAGCCGCGCCAGGTACGAGGCCAGATCGACAGCGGGCAGGTATAGCCAGTGCCAGAAGCGGTCCTCAACGGTCACGCGGTAGCGCGGCCGTTCGTCGAAGGGCGTCGGCAGTTCGCGCTCCATCAGGAAAAAGGGTTCGAAGATCTGCCGGATAGGCTGGCCGAATCCCTCTGCGGTGTCCTGCATGCGCGCGGTGCCCCAGGGAAACCCGCAGGCCCACGGCGGGCCGCGGCGCAACCGGCCGTGGTACAGCCAGCGCACGAGCACATAGGCCAGGCCAAAGCTGGCCAGGATGCCGAGCAGGAAGATCACCGGCCCATAACTGGCCTGGTCCCGGCTGGTCGGCGCCAGCAGCCAGCCGCTTGCCGCTACCCGGGCACCCAGGCCGGCGGTGACCAGTTGTCGTGTCACCGGGTCGATCAGCTGGATGAACTGCGTCGGCAACAGGCCAAGCGCCACGCAGCCAAGGGCCAGCCACGCCATGCCCCCGCATTCCCAGGGGCCGGCGTCATGCGAGTGGGTAAGCTTGTGCTCGCGCGGCTGGCCAAGAAAGATCACGCCGAAGAACTTGACCATCGTATAGCCGGCCAGCGCCGCCACCAGCGCGATCAGCGCGGCGACCACCGGAATCAGCATGGTCAGCAGCGGTACCGGCAAGCCTGGCGTGAACAGGAAGCTCTGCAGCAGCAGCCACTCCGACACGAAACCGCCGAGCGGAGGCAGGCCTGCGCTGGCCAGCACCCCCAGCAATGTGAGCCAGCCAACCCGGGGCATGTACCGTATCAATCCGCCCAGTTTGCCCAGGCTTCGCTCGGCGGTCGCATGCAGCACGCTGCCCGTGCCGAGAAAAAGCAGGCTCTTGAAGAGGGCATGGCTTGCGACGTGATAGAGCGTCGCGGTCAGGGCTAGTGCCGCCATCGGCCTCATGTCGTAAGCCGAAAAGATCAGGGTCAGGCCCATGGCGACGAACAGCAGGCCCATGTTTTCGATCGACGAGTAGGCCAGCAAGCGCTTCATGTCGGTCTGCACCGCGGCGAAGACCACGCCGAACAGGGCGGTCGCCAGGCCGATGGCCAGAAGCAGCGCACCCCACCACCACAGGCGCATGGACAGCAGATTGAAGGACACGCGCAACAGCCCGTAGATGGCTGTATTGAGCATGACGCCGCTCATCATCGCGGAGACCGGCGAGGGCGCTGCCGGATGTGCCTCCGGCAGCCAGACATGCAAGGGCAGTATGCCGGCCTTGGCGCCGAAGCCGAACACGGCAAGCAGGAAGGCAACCGATGCCCAGAAGGGCGTCAGAGCCTGGTCGCGCATGTTGGCGAAGGTGTAGTCACCGGTGTTGGCCTGCAGCACACCGAAGCAGAGCAGAATCGCGATCGCGCCGATCCGCGCCATCGTGATGTAGATGTAGCCGGCGCTGCGCACCTCCGGCATGCGGTGATTCGCGGTCACCAGGAAGAATGACGACAGCGCCATGGTCTCCCACATCACCATGAACGAATAGGCATCGTCAGCCAGGACGACACCGGCCATGCTGGCCAGGAACAGGTGATATTCCAGGCAAAGCAAGCCTGGCGGCGTGCCCTCGCCCTTGCGGAAATACCCGGCCGCGAACATGGAGATGCCCGCGGTCGCGCCGCCGATGACCATCAAGAAGTAAGCGGAGAGGCTGTCGAGCCGGACGTGGAAGGGCAGCGACGGCAGCCCGATACCCAGTACTGCGACCTCCGGCGTGCCGGGTACCGCGGCGAGCGCGAGGCCGGAAAGCGCCAGTCCAAGCAACCCACCGAGAGGGAAGAGAACGCGAGACACCAGGGGCAGCCGCTGCAGCGCGAGGACGCCCGCGGCCCCTACCAGCAACCAGGCTCCCACGACAATAAGCACCCAGTCGATATGGAGCCATTGCGCGGCCGGGGGCAGGCTGCTCATGGCCTAGCCCTTGCGGCGTGCGGTGCGCCGTTTGGCGGGCGGCGCGTCAGACTGCGCCTGCGCTTGTGGCACCGTCTCGTCGGCGGCAGGCTCGACATTGCCCGCGTTCAATCCGCTGGGCACGTACTGGACCCCATGCTGAGCGAGGTACTCGCGGATGAGCTGGCGCACCACCTGCGATGCCGTCAGATCCTGTTGCGCGCAAAGGCGCTCGAAAGCGGCCTTCTTGTTTGGATCGATGAGCAGCGTCAGCCGAGCAGTCTTGATCTCCATGGAGCCTCAACGTGCCAATACGATGGTCAGATGCAACACATCCTGCATGAATGTCTGCTGCCAGGCGGTGCTCGGCACTGCCACCGGGCACTGCCGGTGAATCGGCAGCAACGGTCGCCATATGCTTATTACAACCTAGCATACGGGATGAAGATTGCATATGCCAGGAACCATAATTCAATGCGCCATACGTGTAATTACTATGTTAATGCAATTAACATAAGCCACGCAGGCATCAAAGCGCGTGAGGCATTTGCGCGAATGGGCTGGCGAAGCCACCATGGAGCAGCTTGTGGAGCCGGTGGAGGATTGGGATGCTTGACAGGGGGGGGCATGGACATGCGGTGCTGCGTCCTTGCGCCACCAAGGCCTCTTCCCGAACCCGGCTAGCTGGCGCCGGCATCGCCCATGGCGACGGATCGCAGGCTCGTCCTGAGTCCAATACGGCGCAATAGTGTCTGAATGGCGGCCGTGGCGACGTCATCCGTGTCTTGTATGTCCTCAAGCACCGCTTGAAGTACCGCCTGAATCCGCAAGGCCAGCGCTTCGGCAAGCCTTGCCGCGGTGGCGCGTAACGGACAAGAACCACCGCGCGCGTAGAGCGTGACATCTCTAAGCAGTGCATCACCCCGATAGATGGCCACCAGCACCTTCGGCTGGAAACTGCCGTCGACGAGCGCCTTTGCGCGCGGAGTGACGCGATAACTAACCGCCGGCTTGTGCATGGATCTCTCCCGATTGTTGCAAGGGCCTGACGGCGGCCGCGGCATTCCGTGGCGGCAGGAAGCATTGCCTTCCGGTCGGCACCTCGCAGGGAGGGCTGGCATCCCGGTGCCCTTGCGCGGACCTTTGCCGGATGCAACCTCGAAGTGGAACTGCGGATTGATGCTGGTAGTCCGCGACGCGGACATCGGTCACTCGCGGTCCTTCCTGGCCGGAAGCGTGGTACCGACTTGGGGCCGCGTGGCGTAAGCCACGCCATGCTGCTCAAGATAGTCGCGGATCAACTGGCGCACCACCTGTGACGGCGTCTGATCCTGCGCCGCGCACAGCGATTCAAAGGCCTTCTTCTTCACGGGGTCGATCAACACGGTGAAACGGGCGGTCTTGGATTCCATGCGCTCTCGAATAGTGTTGTATGATAATAGCGTTATCATTATATACAACTTGACGATGTTCCGGCATGCCAGCCGGCCTTGTTCGGCCTATGGCGGCAAGCCAGAGGGCGTGACGTTTGCAAGTTACTTAGGGGCCGCTTCTTAACTGAGGGCGATGTGGTAAACGCGACAATTGAAATGACCAACCGCATGGGCTTGCAAGGCCGGGGCTCAGCGCGGCTAACCTTTACCGCTGCTCAGTTCGAATCCGAGATCCTGCTTGTCAGTAATGACTGCACAGCGAATGCCAAGAATGTGATGGAGGTGATGCGGCTCTCGGCGCGGGCGGGGACCGAGGTGCATATTCAGGCCACCGGACCGGATGAGGTTGCTGCCGTGAAAGTCATTGCCGCCCTGCTGACCGAGTGACGAATTGAATACCACGCCCGATCGAGCCCCCCAGATGGACCCCACGCGCACGTCCTTTGAAGCCTACTTGAAGTTTCTGTCCGAAGCGCCCAACGACGGCACGCCGACAGTGTTGGAAACCTCGCTTGCGCTTTCACTGCATTTCGACGCGCTGGCAACGCAAAGCGTCATGTCGCGGCGTGATCCCGACAAGCTTGTTCTTGGCTACACACGGACGATGATGGCGTTCTTACTGTTGCAGCCGGCGCCCGCGAGGATTTCGATGATCGGCCTCGGCGGGGGATCATTGCTCAAGTACTGCTATCGGCATCTGCCGGATGCCAAGGTTGTCGCCATCGAAATCGATCCGGCGGTGATTGCCCTGCGCGATACGTTTCACATTCCGCCCGACGACGAACGGCTCGAGGTGGTTTGCGCGGATGGCGCCGAATATGTCAAGAGTCAGGGCGCGCGGCCGGAGGTCATCCTGGTGGATGGCTTTCTCGCCCATGGCATGCCAACACAGCTGGGCAGCGCGGACTTCTACGCGGCGTGCCACGCGAGGCTCGCCGACGATGGAGTATTGGTCGCCAACTTCATCGACAGCGATGCCGATATTCCGTTCTATATGGAAGAAATTCGTTCAGTGTTCGGCGACTCCTTTTCCATTTCTCCATCTGAGGACAGTTGCAACTACGCGCTGTTCGCCTGGAAGGGCGCGCAGGCACTTCCCTCGCTGGACGAATTGCTGATGCGTGCGAGCGCTCTGGAAACCACGCATCCGCTGAATCTGCGCTCGGCCGCGCGTCGCCTGAAACAGGGCAAACGGCTGGCGGCGGATCACAACTTCTGGCAAAAGCTCGCGGGCTGACGCGTTCGCCGGCCGATGCTGGATAGACACGGTCTGAACTAAAGGTAACGCTCACCGATGCGACCATGCCGATTCCATACTTGCGCAGACTGACCGGGAGGGAACGCAGTCCGGAGGCCGACCGGCAACTGGCACGCTATCTTGCGTTTGTGGCAGGCGCCACCAACGCAGGCGGATTCCTGGCGGTGCAGCAATACACCTCCCATATGTCGGGCATAGTGTCCGCCATGGCCGACAATCTGGCGCTCGGCAGCATCGGGCTCATCCTGGACGGCCTGGGTGCCTTGTTATCGTTTCTGGCGGGGGCGGCCTGCTCTGCGATTTTGATCAACTGGGGGCGGCGCGAGCGCCTGCACAGCGAATTCGCGCTGCCGTTGATGCTTGAATCCGTGTTGCTGGTGTGTTTCGGTCTGCTGGGCAGCAATCTCGAACGCCACGAATGGCTGTTCGTCCCGGCGACGGTCATGGTGCTTTGTTTCATCATGGGGTTGCAGAATGCCATGATCACAAAGCTCTCGAAGGCCGAGATCCGCACCACGCACATAACGGGTATGGTCACCGACATCGGCATTGAACTGGGTAAGCTGTTCTACTGGAACCTGGCCAGGGCCAATTCCGCCAAGCCAGTCGTGCTGGCCGACCGGAGAAAACTGCGGGTGCTCGTTACGCTGGTCGCGCTGTTCTTTGCCGGCGGTGTAGTCGGGGCGGTAGGGTTCAGGCATGTTGGGTTCAGTGTCACCCTGCCACTGGCCACATTGCTGCTCGCACTTGGTGCCGTACCTGTCATGGATGATGTGCGAAGCCACATGCTGCGCTCGGACTTCCTCCCGCGGCTGGCCGCCCGCGCGCGCGCATGGGCACGGGAGGTCAAGCGCGACGTCCACGCGGTGTGGCTCGCTGCGCGCGATCCCCGCACGCCCTGGTATGCGAAGGCGCTGGCCATGCTGGTCGCCGCCTATGCGTTGTCTCCGATCGACCTGATTCCGGACTTCATCCCGATTCTTGGCTATCTGGACGATGTGGTGCTGGTGCCCCTCGGCGTGTTGCTGGTGGTCCGGATGATCCCGCTTGAAGTGATGGAAGAGCATCGGGCCGCTGCCGCGCTCGCTGCGGAGCGTCCCGGCAGCCGCGTCGCGGTCGCCGTGATTGTTGCGCTCTGGCTTTCCGCGGCTGCGGCGGCAGTGGCCTGGCTGATGCGGCTGGGCATTTGATGCGCGCGCCGCCGGCCGCCAGGTCAATCGCAGGCAGGTGGGCAGGCCAATGAAGCGGGGCGCTCAAATGGGGGACGCTCAAATGACTCGAGTGACTGAAATGACCAGTCAAAAAATCAGATTCTTTCGATCACGGATTCCCTCATTCGAATGCACACCTGGCTGCCATGACTGCTGTGGGCCGGTGATGGCGTCGACGGAGGAGATGTCGAGGCTTCCCGTAAAAAGCGATGCCGAGCACGAAGCTGCGCTTGAAAACCTAAGCTGCCCCCATCTTGGCAGCAAGGGTTGCCAGGTTTATGCCGAGCGCCCGCTGATCTGCCGCCTGTTTGGCACGACCCCCCGGCTGGCCTGCCCGAATGGAAACCGGCCGGAGGTGATGGTCGATCCTGATATAGATCGCGGGATTCAACGCTTTTTCGTTGAAACACGTCATGTATTAGTCTGAGGGAGGTCTTGACGAGCGCGGCCGGGATCTCTGTAGCGCTGAATATGGACGTCTCGCATGATGTGGGCCCACTTCGGCGTATCCGTGCTGACCACCGCCACCAACTCCCCGGGCGCCGAACCCACCGGCTGGAGCCGCGTCGTCACTAACCGCTGCCACACCTCAGGCAACTTCGAGATGCGGAGGGTCTCGGGCGGCAGTCGGGCCTGGAACTCGCGCGGGGCACACGTCAGGAGGAAGAAGGCTGGAGGTAGCTGGTCCAGCATATATTTCAGCTGCCTGCCCTGAGGGGAAAATCCCTGATTCTTTATGACCTGCCTGTATTCTTCAATTTTTTAAAGATTAGTGCGTCATGAGTTGTTGGGTGAATATCTAATTGCAAATAAGCTCATGAGGTGCATCGGAGCCAATATACAGATTGTCGATCGGAGCGCAACCAGAGTTTGGCTGATTTGCCGCATCCCTACTTGTTACGTAAGGGCAAATCATGACTTTAATCCCGGTGAGTACCTCCCGGAATCCGCTGCAGGCAACCGCGCTATATCTCGTTCTCCCATCCTGGACCCAGACGCCGGCTTGAGCGGGGCTATTGTGCTCAAGAATTTTGTAGTTAACCTTGCACACGACAGATTGTTGAGGCACGTTCAAACCCTGACTCGGTTGGGTCACGTGACTAACACTGCCTGGAGGATTACTCGGCCTGGCCCAAATGATAATGGTCTGGGTTGTGGCCGAGACATTTGGTGCCATCCCGCCACAAGAATCCATATATTTGTTTCCGGCATAATCTACTATTCTTCCTGCTGTGCTGAAACTATTTTCTCCGGAAAAAGATGGGCGATTCGCGCATCCCGTCGAGGTAAATATTATTACGGTGCAGAAGAAAAGTTGAGGGTAAAATCTTTTCATGATGTGAATATCCTATAACAGGATTATAGGCGACAGTGAAAAGAAGGGATCCAATAAGGAATGTTTCAGGAAAAATTCCAGAGATTTTTCATATTTTTGCCGCAGATTGATCATAGGCGAAGACGCCATCAAGGACCAGATCGACATCCGCTACATCTTCGAACTACGGAGGGTTCATGGGTGGGGAGTCTGTGAATCAAAAGGCCGCAGACGCTCGCCGCCGACTCGATTAGTTCGCCTTCGACCTCCGGCCTCTGGCCAGGCGCCACGCTTATTTATCCTCGCGCGGTCCGCCGTGCGGCGTTAGGTATACACGTGCAAAGGGGCTTGATGAGCCGGAGTGATCGAAAGGACCGTTCCCGTACGCGCTGTGTAGGACCAAGGTCCAATTGAATCATAGTGTCTGTATGACACTATGTAGTTGCAGTGAATAGGAGTAGTGCAAACCCGTGATGCGGACGCGCTAACTTGGGGGCAGCGGAACTGCCATTCGAGCCAGGGTTTCATCGGCATGCTGCGCGGCATGGAAACCCCTTGCACCGGATGACTCTCGTACCGGCGTCCGTGCTTTGTGCGATTTGATATGGAGTCGCTAACATGAAATATCCCTTAATCGCGTTGGCCATTGCGGTCTCCGGGTGCGCCACCCCGCCGCCGCCGCCGTCAGACGTTCGTCCCGTCGGACAAAGTCAGCTTGCCCCCAAGGCGGCCGCTCAATGCATCGCGTCTAAATGGGCGAACAGCTCTGGCCAGGTGGTCTACATGCAGTACATGCTCGCTAACGACCAGGCATTCGATGTCTACGTTCCAGGCCAGCAACCGCCAAGCGGCACGGCCGCCATCGTACGCCAAGGCGCGAGTGGGTCCGGTTCATCGGTGGGTTTCCGCGGCACCGACAGCAATGCGGCTAGCGCCATCAGCCAGTGCCCGTAGGCCTGAGAGCCGCCGTTACTCCCGCGCCAACGCAACAACGCTCATCGGGGCATGAATCGTCGCATGGTAATTCAGTCAGCGACTGCCTTGTGCCGGTCCGGGGCGCTCCACGAGCGTGCATCGTAGTGCCAACGCAGGCATGTGATGCCGGGCCGCGCCTCGTCGGCGCACGATACCCGCACTGGTAGCGCGGCGCCCGGTCTTTGATGCGACCTGCCCGTAGCCACTTTCTATGCCGGGGGTGCGTTCGCCACGTCGGTTAGCACCGCGTCCAGGGTGTCGGCCAGCAGGTCGGCATGCGCCTGCGTGAACACCATGGGAGGACGGATCTTCAG
Organism: Cupriavidus sp. SK-3; assembly: GCF_000611145.1. Lineage (NCBI taxonomy): Bacteria > Pseudomonadati > Pseudomonadota > Betaproteobacteria > Burkholderiales > Burkholderiaceae > Cupriavidus > Cupriavidus sp. SK-3. The sequence continues at coordinate 99,765 of NZ_JFJV02000108.1, forward strand.
AATGTTGGCATGTTCCCCGGTGGCGCCGACCAGCACATGGCGGCGCCGCAGGCCGTTGACGATGCGGGCGGTTTGCGCTGTCGCTGGCTGCCCGGCATCGCCACCGTTCGCAAATTCCACTGCGACGAACAGGCCGGCCCCGCGGATGTCGCAAATCAGCGGGTGCCGTGCCGCAACGCCGGCCAGCCGCTCGCGCAGGTGCGCGCCAACGCGCCGTACCTGCGCCGTGAGATTCGTTTGCTCAATCACGTCCAGCACCGCCATGCCGGCCGCGACCGAGACCGGGTTGCCGCCGAAGGTATTGAAATAGCGGCACTCGCGGCCAAACGCCTCCAGCACCTCGGGGCGCACAGCCAGCCCGGCGAGCGGGTGGCCGTTGCCCATTGGCTTGCCCATGGTAACGATGTCGGGTACCACGCCGTGCCGCTGGAATCCCCAGAACGCGTCGCCGGTGCGGCCCAGGCCAGGCTGCACCTCATCGGCAATGAACACGCCGCCGGCCGCGCGGATGACGGCGACCGCGTCTTTCAGGAAGCCGGGGGGATCGGTGAAGATGCCGTCGCTGGAGAACACGGTGTCGACCAGCAGCGCGGCCGGGCGGATGCCGTGCGCGCGCAGGTCGTCGATGGCGTGCCGCACGCCCTCGGCGAATACGGCGCCAAGTTGCGCCGGCGGGACGCGGTAGCTGTCCGGAGCCGGCACGGTGCGCACGCTGTCGCCGAGCTTCACGTAGCGCCCGAGCGAAGGCGACGCCTCGGCAATGGATGCGGTGACGCCGTGATAGGCAAAGCGCGTGATGATCAGACCTTGCGCGCCGGTGTGGGCGCGGGCGATGCGCATTGCCAGGTCGTTGGCCTCGCTGCCGGTGCACGTGAGCATGGCATGGCCAAGTGCATCCGGCATGGTGCCCAGCAGGCGCTCCGCGTAATCCAGGATGCCTTCATGGAGGTAGCGCGTGTGCGTGTTCAGCTGGGCTGCCTGACGGGCGATGGCTTCCACCACTTGCGGATGGCAATGGCCGACCGATGCGACGTTGTTATACGCGTCGAGGTAGCGCTCTCCTCCGGCGTCGTAAAGCCACGCGCCTTCGCCGCGCACGATGTGCAGCGGCTCCTCATAGAAGAGGCGGTACGCCGGCCCGAGCACGCGGGCACGCCGCTCGGCCAGTTCGGGAACGGAAGGGGTCATCGTATTCCTTGGTGTCGTGGTCACGCCAGCCCGCAAGCTCGTCGCAGGACGTTGCGTGCCTGTTCGGTGGGAATGGCGTCGCAGGCGGCCAGCCGGTCCCAGGAGACCGCATTGTTGCGCAGCAGGTAAGGGGCGTTCTCCGGATGCCGCGCGGCGCGCCAGCCGCTGATGGCCACCACCATCACCAGCCGGGCTTGCACCAGGTCGAACAGCACATCGATCTCATCGGCTTCCAGCGGCAGCACCGCGTGATAGGCGGCGACGAAATCCGCCAGCGTGGCCATCGTATCGCCGGCGGGATCCACCTGATAGGCGGCGGCCACGGCCAGGTCGTCGATCAGCGGCGCATGGACCATGTCGCCAAAGTCGAGCACGCCCGCAATGCGCGTATGGTCTTGCGGGTCGACCAGGACGTTATAGATATTGAAGTCGTTGTGGATCGGCTGGGCGCGCAGGCGCGGCAGCCGGGGCTGTACGTTGGTGGCGAAACGATCCAGCGCGCGTGTCGCCAGCTCGCGGCGCGCTCTGTCCGGGACGCAGTCGAGCAAGCTCCGCACACTGTCGGCGCGCTGGATATCCCACGGCAGCTCAAGCTCGCCGGCGGGATGGCGGAAGCCGCGCAGCGCCAGGTCGAGCCGTGCCAGCGTGCGCGCCAGTTGCCGCGCCTGCGCCTGCGAGCGTTGCGCTTTTGGCAGCGGCACGCCCGGCAGGTAGCTGAACAGCCGCACCACGCGCGCGTCGCCGCCGGGAGGCTGCGCGATCAGTGAAGGCTGTCCCGTCAGGGTCGGCACAATACGCTGCACCGGGAGCGTGGGATCGGTCGCTGAAATATGCAGCAACGCCTGCGTCTGGAAGTCCGCTACCAGCGGCAATTCGGCGGGATGGGAGACCTTGAGCATATAGCTTGCCGCCAGGGTTTCCAGCAGGAAGTTCTGGTCGCGCTCGCCGGTTAGCGGGGAGAGCCGGCCCGCCAGCCCGTACTGCCGCGCCAGCAAGTCTATGGCCCACGCCAGCGGGACGTCAGGCGTGCCTTCGCTCAGCACATCCCCCTCTTGGGAGCCGGCGGTCAGCGCCGCATTTGCCGGCCCATTCATGCTGCGCTCGCGAAGCCGCGCAGCGCGCTGGAGAGATTGGGTCCGAGGTCGTCGGAGAGATAGCCGCCTTCCTGCACCAGCACGGTCGGCAGGCCAAGCCGGGCGATTTCCGCAGTGATGAGGGCAAAGCCGGGCGTGGTGACGGCGAGTGCCTGATACGGGTCTCGCTCGTGGGCGTCCAGTCCCAGTGCCACCACCAGCGCGCCGGGTGCGAAGGCGCGGATGCTCTGGCACACGTCGCGCAGGGCCGCCAGATAGGCCTCGTCGCCGGTGCCGCGGGCCAGCGGCCGGTTGATGTTGTAACCCAGCCCTTCCGCCTCGCCGCGCTCATGCGCATGGCCGGTGAAGAAGGGCGTGAACAGCATCGGATCGCCATGCAGCGACACCGTCAGCACATCGTTGCGGCGATAGAAGATCCCCTGCGTGCCGTTGCCGTGATGCATGTCGATATCGAGGATCGCGACGCGTTCATGATGGCGACGCAGGTGCTGCGCGGCGATGGCGGTGTTGTTCAGGTAGCAAAAGCCGTTGGCGCGGTCCGCATAGGCATGGTGGCCCGGCGGGCGGCACAGCGCGTAGGCGGCACGTTCGCCGTCTGCTACCAGCTGCGCGGCGTGGGTGGCCACGTCGGCCGAGCCGACCGCCGCGCGCCAGGTGTTGGGCCCGATGGAGCAGGCAGCGTCGCCCATATGGAAGCCCGCCTGGCCGACCACGCTGTCGGGATAGGTGCAGGGCTGTCCGGGGAACGGATGGATGTTGGGTAGCACCTCTTCAGAGGCATCGGGCAGCAACTGCCAGCGGTCGTATGCGGTTTCCAGGAAGCGCAGGTACTCCGGCGTGTGGATCGCGGCGCGCGGGCCCGGACCGTGAGCGGCGGGGGCGATCACGTCGTGGCCGTCGGCGCGCACCGCGGCCAGCAGGCGCAGGGCACGTTCTGGCTGCTCGTTGCTACGCTTCATCTTGCCGCGCACCATGAACGCGTGCGGGTCGTGGTCGAGATGCTGATCGCTGTAGACGACTTTCATAGGGCGTACTCCATCGGAGGCGCCTCGGTGGCGCCTTGTTTCTGCATGAACACCGCCCGGACATGCACCCAGGCGTCTTCGATATGGAAGCGCACCGCGGCTTGCGCGGCGGCTTCGTCGCGCCGGGAGATCGCTTCGGCAATGGGGCGGTGGGTCTCCGCCACGGCCTTCGGGTCGTGGTAGACGCTGTCGATCAACGCCACGATCATGCGGATTTCCGTCTGCATCTGTGAGAACATCCGATGCAGGTAGGCATTGCCGGACAGCTCGCAAATGGCCGTGTGGAAGGCCAGGTCGCGCGCCACCCGCTCGATCTGCGGCAAAGAGTCGGCCTCCAGCACCATGCGCTCGACCATTGCCAGGAGCTGCTTCAGGCCGGCCTCGGGCGCTTGCTTGCACGCCAGCGACGCCGCCATCAGTTCCAGGTTCAGCCTTACCTGGAACAGGTCGTCGATTTCGCGCACAGTCACCGTGCGGACGGCAAAGCCGTGGCGCGGCCGCGAGATCAGCACGCCTTGCCGCTCCAGCCGCCGGGCCGCCTCGCGCACCGGTGCGCGGCTGACATTCATGCGGCGGGCGATGTCCGCCTCGACGATACGGCTGCCGGGGGGCAGCCGCCCTTCGACGATGGCCTGGGTGAGCTGGGCCTCTACCGCCGCCACAAGGTCGGAAACCTCGATCGAGGCAAACGGAGAGGAGGGCGAGGTGTCTTTGAATATGGAATCCGACATGGGCTTAGTCCTTGGGGCGGGCCACGACCGGCTGCCCTGATGGCACCGGCCGCCCGCGCAATGCGAGGTAGCCGCCCGACAGCATGATCAGCACGATGCCAGCCAGCGCGATGCCGTTGGGCGGGCGCTGGAAGACAAAGGTACTGATCAGCACGGCGAGCAGCAATTGAAAGTAATTGAGCGGCGCGAGCGTGGAGGCGGCTACACGCCGGAAGGCGGCGAGCAGCAGGAGCTGGGCCAGCCCGCTGCAGGCGCCGCCGGCCATCATCAGCATGATATCGGGCGCGGACGGCATGACCTCAGGCAGCGTCACCAGCGCGGGTACGCCGGTCACCACCAGGCAGATCAGCGCGGTCCAGGCGTAGAGTACCGGCCCGGCGACCACGCCGGCCAGCCGGCGCGTCAGCAGCTGGAAGGCCGCGTAGCACACGGCCGATACCATCATCAGCACCGTACCCACGAAGGGCAGGTCACCGCCTGGCCGCACAATCAGCAGCATACCGCCAAAGCCGGCCAGCACGGCAGCCCACTGCGCGCGTCCCACCCGCTCGCCCAGCACCGCCGGCGACAGCGCCACCATGATCAGCGGCGCGGTGAAGTAGATCGCCGTTGCCTCGGCCAGCGGCATGTACACCAGCGCGGCCATGAAGCAACTGGCCACGATCCCGAGCGCCAGCCCGCGCACCAGTAACAGCCACTTGCAGGGCGTGCGCCACAGCTTCAGGTCGCCTTTGCGCACCAGCCACACCAGCGCGATGACGCTCACCGACACGTATCGGGTGAGGTTCATCATGGGCGCCGAGTGGTCGCGCAGCATCCACTTGCAGAAGGCGTCATAGCTGGCAAACGCCACCAGCGCGCAGAAAAACAGCAGGATACCGTCGCGGCGCGCGCTTGCCGTGGTAAGCCGTAGCGATGGATTGGCGGGGCCGGTCATCAGGCCGCAGCCTTGTCGCTGGCCGGGAGCTCATGCTCCAGCGCCATCATGGCGTTCTCGAAACGCGCGAACAGTTCATCGATCTGTGTCTCGGTGATGATCAGCGGCGGGCAGAACGCGATGGTGTCGCCCATGGCGCGCACGATCAGGCCTTGCTCCTGCGCCAGCTGGGCCAGGCGTGGGCCAGTCTTCAGCGCAGGGTCGAAGCTGCGCCGCGCCGCCGGATCCGCCGCCAGTTCGATCGCGCCCAGCAGCCCGACCCCGCGCACCTCGCCCACCAGCGGACGTCCGGCGTATGCGCGCAGCGCTTGCTGGAAGCGGGGCGCGACTGCGTTCACGTGGTCGAGGATGTTGTCGTCCTCATAGACCCGCAGTGTTTCCAGCGCCACTGCCGTGGTGACCGGATGACCCGAGTAAGTGAATCCATGGCCGAAGGTGCCAATCTTGCCGCTGTTGGCGGCTATCGCCGCGTGCACCATCTCCGATACCATCACCGCCGAAATCGGCATGTAGCCGGAGGACAGCGCCTTGGCACAGGTGAGAATGTCCGGCCGCATGCCGTAGGCGGTGGAGCCGAACATCGCGCCGGTCCGCCCAAAGCCGCAGATCACCTCGTCGGCGATCAGAAGGATGTCATGGCGGCGCAGCACGGCCTGGATTTCGGCGAAGTAGGTGGCCGGCGGCACGATCACGCCGCCCGCGCCCATCACCGGCTCCGCGATAAAGGCGCCGATGGTATCCGGGCCTTCCGCCTGGATCAGCGCTTCCAGCTCCCGGGCGAGGCGGCTGGCAAACGCCGCTTCGCTCTCGCCTGGTGCGCCGTAGCGGTAGTGATGCGGGCAGCCGGCGCGCAGGATGCGGTCGATGGGCAGGTCGAAATCGCGGTGATTGGCTTGCAGGCCGCTCAGGCTCGCCGCCGCCACGGTGACACCGTGATAGGCGTTGGTGCGCGCGATGATCTTCTTCTTGTCCGGCTTGCCGATGGCGTTGTGGTAGTACCAGACCAGCTTGACTGCGGTGTCGTTGGCCTCCGAGCCGGAGTTGGCGAAGAACACCTTGGACATTGGCACCGGGGCCATCGCGACCAGTTTCTGGGCCAGCATGATGGCTGCCGGGTTGGAGCGGTGGTTGAAGGTGTGATAGCAGGGCAGCGTGCGCATGGCCTGCACGCCAGCCTCGATCACGCGCGCATGGCTGAACCCGAGGGAGCTGCACCACAGGCCCGACATCCCCTCCAGGTAGCGCTTGCCCTGGTCATCCTCCACATAGATGCCGTCGCCCTTCGTGATGACGAGCGGGCCGACGCCAGGGTGAGTGGCCAGGTTGGTAAAGGGGTGCAGATGGGCCGCGATATCGTCGGCTGCAAGGGCGGCGTGCGAGGGCAAGGCGACGGTCATGTCAGGTCACGTCCTGTTGTCGTTGTCTGGTGTGCTGGAGGGGAGGGCAGCGGCATGGCAAGGCCTGGCTCAGCAAGATCAGTATCCCCGCGCCGGATCGACTGCCACCGCGGGTCGCTGCCCACGGCGCAGTTGAGCCAGATTATCCAGCGTCTGGCGCGCGATCGTAGCCGAATCGGTGCGAGCCGCCACATGCGGCGTGACCACGATGCGCGGATGCCGCCAGAACGGATGCTCCGCCGGCAGGGGCTCGTGCTGGAAGGCGTCCAGCGTGGCCGCGCCCAGCGTGCCTTCGTCCAGCGCGCGCAGCAGGTCTGCCTCGACGAGATGGCTGCCGCGGCCCACGTTGATCAGATGCGCGCCGCGAGGCAGGCGGGCGAACAGGCCGGCGCACAAGAATCCCTGCGTCTGCGCGGTAAGCGGCAGCAGGCAAACCAATGCGTCGCAGCCTGCCAGGAAGGCATCCAGGCCGTCCTGCCCGTGGAACGCTTCGACACCCTCGGGCAAGTCAGTCTTGGGGCTACGGCTCCAGCCGCGCACCGAATAGCCCACCGCCTGCAGTGCGCGGGCGCTGGCAACGCCCAGCGTGCCAAGCCCTGCAATGCCCACGCGGTGCCGCGACGGCGCCACGATTGGCTGCTCCTGCCATTGCCTGGCTGCCGCGCTGGCCAGATAGGCGCCCATGCTGCGCTGGTGCTGGATCACGGCCCATGTCACGTAGGCCGTCATGCTGCCGGCCATCGCGGTATCCACGATGCGGCACACGGTTGGCCCGGACGGCAGGTCCGGGTCGCTGCGCAGATGGTCGATGCCTGCGCCCAGCGACTGCACCAGGCGCAGCTTCGGCATGGCGGCCAGCAACCCGGGCGGGGGCACCCAGCAGACCGCGGCATCGATCTCGTCGAGCGCACCCAGGTCGGGCCCCATACGCAGGTCCAGCCCGGGCGCCGCCGCGCGGAAGGCGGGAACCAGGTAGCGCATGTCGAGCACGCTGCTAAGCAGTGCCACGCAGGGCGGCTTGCCGGCCGTCATGTCCTTCATGTCCGATGTCGCCGCTGAATCTTCGAGGCCGGTGCGCGTCATGCGTAGCCTCCGACCGCCTGCAGGCGGGCCGGCGCCC
>NZ_JFJV02000108.1:107261-112385 GCF_000611145.1 Cupriavidus sp. SK-3
CGGTGCCTCGGTAACCTCCTGCGCCCGTGTCAGGCGCGGGATGGCTTCGATCAGCTTGCGCGTGTACGGATGCTCGGGCGCGCTCAGCACGCGGGCCGTCTCGCCGTATTCGACCACTTCGCCCCGCTGCATGACGGCGATCTTGTCGCACATCTGCGCCGCCACGCGCAGGTCGTGGGTGATGAAGACCATGGCCAGCTTGAACTGCTCGCGCACCTTGGCGAACAGCTCCAGCACCTGCGCCTGCACCGATACATCGAGCGCGGAGACGGGCTCGTCCGCCACCAGCAACTCCGGCTGCATGGCCAGCGCCCGGGCAATGCCGATGCGCTGGCGCTGCCCGCCGGAAAACTCGTGCGGATAGCGCTCGGCCGCCTCCGGGCCCAGCCCGACCAGCCCGAGAAGCTCGATTGTGCGGGCCTGCGCCTCCTCGCGCGAGACCCCCTGGGCGATCGGGCCGGAGGCAATGGCTGCGCCGATCCTGTGGCGGGGATTGAGCGAGGCGTAGGGATCCTGGAATACCATCTGGAGCTTGCCGCCGGAGCGCTGCAGCAAGCCGCTGCCCTGCGACAGGTTGCGCCCGTTGATCACGATGCGGCCGCTGTCGAATGGCGCCAGGCCGACGATACAGCGACCCACCGTGGATTTGCCTGAGCCTGATTCGCCCACCAGCCCGAGCGTCTGCCCGCGCAGCAGTTCAAAGTTCACATTGCGCGCGGCCTGCACCTCGCGCCCGCGCCGCAGCAGGCTGCCGCCAGTGCGATAGGTCTTGCACAGGTCCTGCACCTGCAGGACGCGGTTGAGTTCCGCCTGCACGGGCGGCTGGCGCAAATGGCCGCCGGGAATCGCGCTGATCAGCTTGCGCGTATAGGGATGCTGCGGATCGGTCAGCACGCGCGCGGCCGGCCCGGCTTCGACAATGGTGCCGGTCTGCATCACCACCACCATGTCGGCGATCTCGGACACCACGCCAAAATCGTGCGTGATAAACAGTACGGCCATGCCGCGCCGCTTCTGCAAATCGCGGATCAACTGCAGGATCTGCGCCTGGGTGGTCACGTCGAGCGCGGTAGTGGGCTCGTCGGCAATCAGCAGGCGCGGCTCCAGCGCCATGGCGCACGCGATCATCACGCGCTGGCGTTGCCCGCCCGACAAGCGGAACGGATAGCTGTCGTACAGCAGTTCGGGATCAGGCAGGCCGACATCGGCCAGCGCCGCCACGATGCGCTTGCGCTTCTCGGCCGCGCCCAGACGCTGGTGCGCGTCGAACACTTCAGCGATCTGGTCGCCGATGCGCATCACCGGGTTGAGCGCCGTCATGGGTTCCTGGAATACCATGCCGATCTTCTGGCCGCGCAACTCGCGCATGGCGGCGTCATCCAGCTGCAGCAGGTTCTGGCCCTCGAACAGGATGCGCCCGGCAACCGGTTCCACATGTGGCCTTGGCAGCAGGCCCATTACCGCATTGGCGATCATGGACTTGCCCGAGCCGGACTCGCCCACCACGCACAGCGTCTGGCCGGCTTCCAGCGTCAGCGATGCGCCTTGCACCGCCAGGGCGCGGTCGCCGCCGGCCGGCAGGCGGATGCTCAGGTCCTGGATATCAAGTACCGGTACGCTCATCGTCCGCTCCCGCCAAGCCGCGCGTTCAGCGCGTCGTTCAGGCCTTCGCCCACCATGTTGAGTGCCAGGACCGTCAGCAAGATGGCCGTGCCGGGAAATACCGCCATCCACCAGGCCTGGCGCAGCACCGTGCGTGCCGAGCCCACCATATAGCCCCAGCTCATATGGTTAGGGTCGCCCAGCCCAAGAAAGCTCAGGCTGGATTCGAGCAGGATAGCGGTCGCCACCATCAGCGACGCCATCACCACGATGGGGGAGCTGGCATTGGGCAGGATCTGCGACAGGATGATGCGCGGCGTCGATTGCCCGGCCAGTTTGGCGGCCTGCACAAAGTCGCGCTGGCGCAGCGTGAGGAACTCGCTGCGCACCAGGCGCGCCACCGGCGGCCAGGACACGATGGCGATCGCGGCCACGATGGAGCCAATGGACGGCTCGAAGATCGCCACCAGCACCAGCGCCAGCGCAAAGCTCGGCACGGCCTGGAACAACTCGGTAAAGCGCATCAGCGCTGCATCGATCCAGCCGCCGAAGTAGCCTGAAACGGCGCCCAGCGTCACACCGATCAGCAGCGAGACCACGGTGGACACCACACCTATCAGCAGCGAAATGCGTGCGCCGTGGATCACGCCCGCCAGGATGTCGCGCCCCATGGTGTCGGTGCCCATGGCAAAGCCGGCCTCCTGCATGGGCTGCAGGAACGGCTGTTGCACCATGTCCCAGGGATCGTTCCCCGCCATCCACGGGCCGAACACCGCGAGCACGGCAAATCCCGCCAATACCATCATGCCGAGCACGGCTGCCTTGTTGCGGCAGAAACGCCGCCAGAAAGTATTTTTCATTGCATCTCGATCCGCGGGTCGACCAGCGTGTAGACAAAATCGGTCAACAGGTTGAACAACACGGCCATGGCCGCGGTGACCAGGAAGCAGCCCAGCAGCAGGTTGTAGTCGCGCTGCAGCAGGGCGTCGAACATCAGGCGGCCAATGCCGGGCCACGCAAACACCGTCTCGGTCAGCACCGCGCCGCCGATCATGCCGCCGGCCTGGATACCGGCCAGCGTGACGACCGGCAGCAGGGCGTTGCGCAAAATGTGGGCGCGCTGGATACGCCCCGGCCGCACGCCCTTCGCACGCGCGGTCTTGACGAAATCCATCTGCGCCACCTCCAGCATCGAGGCCCGGGTCATGCGCGCATACACCGCCATGTAGAACAGGGCCAGCGTGAGCGCCGGCAGCACGAGGTGCGAGGCAATATCGAACACCAGCGCCAGGCCGTGCAGGTCCGCCCCCACGGTGAAGTATCCAAAGCCCGGCAGCCAGTCGAGCTTCACCGAGAACAGCAGCACTGCCATCATCGCCAGCCAGTACAGCGGCGTCGCATAGAACACCAGGGCGAACAGGGTGATGGCGTTATCCACCCAGCTCCCGGCGCGCCGGCTCGCCCATGCCCCCAACACCACGCCGAACAGCACCGAGAGCAGGAAGGCGCTGCCGGTCAGGATCAGCGTGGCGGGCAGGCGCTGTTGGATCAGGTCCAGCACCGGCTGCTGCTGCCGGTACGAGTAACCCAGGTCCAGCTGCACCACATGGCCGAGATAGGTGGCCAGCTGCTCCGGCACCGGCTTGTCCAGCCCGAACTGCGCGCGCAACTGCGCGACGAACTGCGGGTCCGATGCGCCGGCCTCGCCAGCCATCACCGAGACCGGATCGCCCGGTGCGGCCCGGATCAGCAGGAAGTTGACGGTCGCGATGACCAGGATCGCGATCACGCCCTGTACCATCCGGCCTAGCATGCGCTGCGTACGACTCATGGCTTTGCCCCCGAGATGAAGATGACTGCCATCACGCCAGCCAGGCGCGGCCGAGGCCGTCGTTCAGGCCGATGCCGGAACTGATGGGATTGTTGATGCGGGTGCGGAACAGGGTGGGGAAATTGAGCTCGTGCATCCACACGACGGGCATTTCGTCGACCAGGATCTTCTGCACCTGGTGGTAGATCGCCGCCCGCTTGGCGGGATCGATCTCGCGCGCGCCGGCCTGGAACAACTCGTCGACCTTGGCGTTGCGATAGCCCTCAACGTTGTTGAAGGGCGAGCCCTGCGCGATGTTATCCGAGGTGTAGTTGCGCGCCACGCCCAGTGCCGGATCGCCGTACTGGTAGACGTATGTGAAGGCGAGGTCGTAGTCCCACTTGTTCAGGCGCTCGCCCCAGCCTGCCACGTCGGTGGGCGTCATCTCGATCTTCACGCCAGCTTGCTGCAGGTTTTGCCGCACGATTTCGGCGGAGCGGGTCCAGGTTTCGCCGTAGGGCAGGGGCAGCAGGCGCAGCGTTTCGCCCTTGTAGCCGGATTCAGTCAGCAACTGCTTGGCGCGGGCCAGGTCGCGCGGATACTTGGCCACATCGGTGCTGGCGTACTTGATGTGGCTGTTGAAGGGGCCGGTGGCGGTCTTCGCATAGCCTTGCCATGCCACCTTGGAGATCGCATCGCGGTCGATGGCAAAGGCCAGCGCCTGGCGGAACTTGATGTTGTCCATCGGCGCCTTGCGGTTATTGACCCACAGCCACGAGTGCGGCGCGAAGAATTCCCAGCCCTTGGTGGTGACCTGCACGCCGGGCAGCTTGCTCAGGCGCGCCACGTCGAAGTACTCCACCGCGCCGCCGGGCACCAGGTCGACCTTGCCGGACTCGAACGCCGCGGCTCGTGCGGAGGCATCGGGAATCACGTGGAAGTACACGCTGTCGACCAGCGGCACGTCGGGCTGGTGGTACGCGTCGTTGCGCACCAGCTGGATGTACGAGCCGCGCACCCATTCCTTGAACTTCAGCGGGCCGGTGCCGATGGGCCTGGCGTTGGCCGGGTTGGTCAGGAAATCCGTGCCCTCGTAGATATGCTTGGGCACCATGGGCATGGTGCCCACTTCAAAGATGCCGAGGAACGGGCCAAACGGATACTTCAGCTTGAATTCCACCGTGAGCGGGTCCACTGCGCGGATGCTCTCCACGGCCGCCAGGTTGGCCCGCAGCCGGGCGTGCGTCTTGCGCAGGAACACATCGGCGGAAAACACCACATCGGCCGCGGTGAACGGCTTGCCGTCATGCCACGTGACCTTGGGCTTGAGCTTGAATGTGTACACGGTACCGGCCGGGTTGACCGTCCAGGAAGTCGCCAGCGCCGGCAGCGGCTCCAGCTTCTCGTCATAACGCAGCAGGCCCTCGTAGATGTTGCCGGAGATCAGTTGGGTGGGGCCGTTCTGGGTAATGCCGATCATCAGGCCGGAGGGCTCCGGCTGCACGAGCGCGTTGATCACGCCGCCCTTCTTTCCCTGCGCGAGGACGTGGAACGGCACACCCGCGAGCGACAGCCCGGCGGTGGCGACACCCATTTTGATCAGTTGGCGACGATTCATGGCGAGACTCTCCTGGGGGCTTGGTATGTGGAACTGGCAAGACGAAAGGGTGGGGCGGTCAGTCGCGGAACGAGGTGGAAGCGGCGGGGTCCAG
>NZ_JFJV02000108.1:112400-130517 GCF_000611145.1 Cupriavidus sp. SK-3
CAGCCGCTCGAGCAAGGCGCGCCACTCACGCGTGTACGGGTCGGGTGACCCGGCCAGCCGGTTGGTATCGCCGCTTTCGTACTGGCGCGCAGTTTTCTCGCGGATGGCCTCCGGCACTGGATTGACCAACTGGCCGCTCGACTGGATCGCCACTTGCACGCGGCAGGCGCGCTCGAGGTTGTGCATGAGGATGAAGGCCTCCGCCACGCTGCGGCCAAGCGTCACCAGGCCGTGATTGCGCAGGATCAGGGCGCGCTTGTCGGGGCCGAGATCGGCAATCAGGCGAACGCGCTCTTCATGGTCAAGCGCAATGCCCTCGAAGTCGTGATACGCAACGCGTTCGTGGAACTGCAGCGCCCATTGGTTGGACGGCTGCAGGCCGCAGGCCAGCGAAGATACCGCCACGCCTGCCACCGTATGCGTGTGCAATACGCAGGCTGCGTCGTGGCGCGCGGCGTGCACCGCACTGTGAATCGTGAAGCCCGCGGGATTGACGTCCTGCCCCGGCGGCCCGCTGATGATGTGCCCGTCGAGGTCGATGCAGACCAGCGATGAGGCGGTGATATCCCTGAACAGCATCCCGAAGGGGTTGATCAGGAAGCGGTCGTCCGTGCCGGGCACACGCGCCGAAATATGGGTGTAGATGCTGTCGTCCATGCCGTATAGCGCGACCAGGCGGTAGGCGGCGGCGAGATCCTCGCGCACCCGTTGCTCAGCCTCGGAGATGGCGGGAACCAGGCGGGAAGAGACGTTATTGCCCATTTTTTTATTCCTCGGATTGGCGATAGGGTGACTGTATGTCGATATTCAACTGTCGACAGTAGGCAGTTACACCAATAAAGCAAATTCCGGACCACCTTTCCTGTCCTCGAGCTAGTTTGCGGCGATGTGGGCCTAAATATCTGATTTATAAGGGTCTTTCTTCGTTGCAAAGAGGGCAGGACGCGCGGACGCCGGAAGCGTGAACCGTGCCCGCGAATGGTGCGGCGCACAAGGGGAGGGCGCCGGGCAGGTAGACGGATGGGCATTTTGAACGGAAAGGTGGCGCCGCAAGCCGGGTGGCGGCACCAATAGGGAGTAGGCGAATGCCGGGGGTAAATCAGGCAGGAAGCTCGTCGATCAGATTTCAATCCCCGACGAGATATGGCATCGAATGATGCACTGCGGCCCTGCGCGCAGGGCAGGTGTGGCACCCACGTCAGCGCTGTTAGCGGGCGCCATTAACAGAGAGAAATAGCCGTACTGAACAGCGACGGCTTATTCGGCGTGCGCGGCCGGGACCCAGCCGTTGGCCGCATTGGCTGCCAGCACCTGCTTAGCAATCGAATCGCCCAGGCGTTGCGCATCGCCGGATAGGGTGGTGCGCTTCACTTCCGTGGCGCCGTGCACGCTCGCAGCCGCTGCGGCGGTCATCGCGATATGGCCGGCTGCGGCGCCCAGGCCAGCGGATTCGGCCATGCCCGGGATATGGCCGCTGTTGGCGTCGGCAGTAAAGGTTTCCAGCAGCACCGGCGTGCCGCCGGCAGGCTTGTACAGCAGCTGGACCGAAGCGCCGACTTCGCTCTTGCCCGCGCCGAGGCCGATCAGCATGCGACGGCGGCGCATGCCCTCATCGAGCTTCTGGAAGTTGCCCGCGACGATCAGCGCATTGGCGTTGGCCGGCGCAGGGGCATCGCTGTGCACCGCGTTCAGTCCCTTGGCCTGCAGCTGGCGCACGATCTCGTCGGACACCTCTTCGCGTGCTGCCTGTGCGGCTTGCATTTGCTCGTTGGCCGAGGAACTGCCGCTAACCATCGTCTTCAGCTTCTGTGCGATGCCACTGTCCAACTTCACCTGGTCGGGGCTGGCATCAAAGGCCTGCACGTAGATGACGTCGGCACGCGCCTGCGGCTGCACCAGGGTCTGGCTGACACCGGTCACACCAGCGCTGGCGCAGCCGGTCATCAGCAGCGAGCCGGCCGCGACGGCGGCGATGGTCAGGCGGGTGGCGTTTTTCTTCAGCAGAAATTGGAAAGAGGTTTGCATGTCGGATCCGTAGTCGGCGCGGTCGGCCGGAAATTGTCGGGAAGCTGTCACCGACAATCATTGGATCCACCGGATCGCAAACCATCGGAGTGCATATCTGCACGTTTGCCGCTCTTTGCTTCTTGCTGCTCGCCGGGCGGCGCATCGCGCTGACGACAGTATGGAAAACGCAGGCGCTGCATGCCAGGCGGCAATTATTTCGCGCGATGTCACGACCCCGATCATCGCCGCCGTCACTGTGACATCCGGCGACATACTTCCCGCATGGCGTTCGGCGCGACCGGCTACTACATTTGCCTCACCGACGCGAACGCGGTCCTTCCGCAGATAACGCGTCCAACTCACTGCATTGGAATGAACATGCACAACTTTACAAAAATCGCATTCTTCGTCACGTCGTTCATCGTGGCAGTCTCGCTGGTCGAGGCCTACGTCCTGGCCCGCAAGGCGCGAAAGGAAGGCAAGGCCTACCCCTGGCACGAAGTCTGGATGTCGCTGGCCGACCTGGCCGGCCGCAAGCTGTTTGCGCTGCTTCCGCTGTCGCTGGCCACGCCGATCCTCTCGTTCGCCTGGGAACATCGCATCTTCACGGTCGAGATCAACAGCGCGCTGATGGTGCTGCTGCTCTTCATCGGCCAGGAATTCTGCTACTACTGGTACCACCGCGCTTCGCACCGCATCCGCTTCTTCTGGGCAACGCATGCGGTCCACCACTCGCCGAACGAACTGACGCTGGGCACGGCCTACCGCCTTGGCTGGACCGGCAAGCTCACCGGCACGGCACTGTTCTTCGCTCCGCTGGTCTGGCTCGGCGTGCGTCCGGAAGTCGTGCTGGCTGCCCTGAGCTTCAACCTGCTGTACCAGTTCTGGCTCCACGCCGCCTGGATCCCGAAGCTCGGCTGGTTTGAGTACGTGTTCAACACACGCCGTCGGCCCACCGCGTGCACCATGCTTCGAACATCGGCTATCTGGATGCGAACTTCGGCGGCGTGCTGATCATCTTCGACCGCCTGTTCGGCACCTATGTGGAAGAACGCGCCGATGAACCCTGCGTCTACGGCCTGACCACGCCGACCACGACGCACAACCCGATCGTTAACCAGTTCGAGCACTGGCTCAGCCTGGCGCGGGACATCGCTTCTGCACGCAACCTGTGGGACGCAATCAGCTACCTGGCCCTGCCCCCGGGCTGGAGCCCGGACGGCAAGGGCGACACCACTGAGAACCTGCGCCGGCAAAACCATGAAGCGCAAGCCGCGGTGCCCGTAACGACCCGCTAAGCCATGGCGGCACGGTCCGCAACCCAAGCCTGAACAATGAACGCCCGGGCTCTGACCGGGGGTTCATCACTGGGCTGAGTGAGGTCGAAGCGGGGTTGCGTGCCGGATCCATCTTCGCAGAGCGCGCGAAGCAACTGCAGGACCGGGTAAACGAGAGCCGGGTATTGGTACAGAGAGAAGAGGCACGCGTCAGGATCGGCGCCTAGGACACGCGCAGCTTGCTGAAGGATCGGCAGGCACGGCTGGCTGCAGAGATGGATCTCATCAGCGTGCATGGTGATCAACTCAACCAGCGGATCACGCTATTGCTGGCGTTAGGTGGAGACTGGAATCGGAAGGGGGATTCACACGCTTGAACAACCGGCTGCGTGGTTTGCGGTGGTCACACGCCGCTTCCGGTGGAATCGCCAGGCGAGAATTCCTGGGCTTGCCGTGAGGTGCGCGATGCACAGCCCATTGTTCGGCAACGCCATTTTCCGTCCTTGGGCTCCATTTCCCGAACGACGCGCTATTTCAGGCATCTGAGGCAACCGGGACTGCCGAGGCGGGTGCGTGCGAAATACGGATGGTCACCCTCAACCCACGCTGCGCATCCTCGTCGGTGTAGCCAATGCCGACCTGTGCGCCGATGCGGTCTGCGATCGTCCGGACGATGGACAGGCCAAGCCCCGAACCCATCGTCTCATTGCCCAGCACCCGGTAGAAAGGATCGAAAACGCGGCTTCGCTCTTCAGGCGGAATGCCCGGGCCGGTGTCCTGAATCTGCAGGATCGCCTCTCCCGCCAGCGACCGGACGGACAGATCGATGCGCCCGCCCGCCGGCGTATAGCGGATTGCATTGTCGACCAGGTTCCTGACGATGGTGAGCAGGTCGGCCTCGCTGGCCAGCACCTGTGCATCGGATTCTCCTTCCACGCCCAGGTCGATGTGCCTGGCTTCGGCCAGCGGCATCAGGTCTTCCAGCACGCGCCGGTAGATCCGACGCACAGGCAGCGGGACCGCCGGCACAGGCACGGCGGATTGCGCCCGGGCCAGGCTCAGCAACTGCTCCAGCAGGTTCCTGCCTCGCTCGATGCCCTGGCGGAGTGTCGCGAGCCGCGCGCGGCCGGTCTCTGACATCTCGGTGCTGGCGAGCCGCTCCGCCTGCAGGGAGAGCGCCGTCAGAGGGGAGCGCAACTCGTGTGCGGCGTCAGCGACGAAGCGCCGCTGCGCTTCCATCGATTGCGAGACCCGGCCCAGCAGGCGATTGATGGCCACCACGAACGGGCGGACTTCTGTCGGGACATGCTCCTGCGGCAACGGGTGCAGTTCCTGGTCGCCGCGCCGGTCGATCTCCGCTGACAGCAAGGCGATCGGACTGAACATCTTGCCCACCAGCCTGGCAACGATCAGGAGCAGGATGGGCACGAGTATCAGGAAAGGGAGAATGGTGCGCAGCGCGCCATCCCGGGCGATCTCGTCGCGAATGCCCGTTTCCTGCGCCACGACGATGCGCTCGCCCGAGGAAAGCGTTCGGACGATGGCACGGAAGTGCTCACCCCGGATGCTCAGGGATTGCAACTCGTCCGTGAGCGTCGCCGGCAACGCCAGGCCGGATTCCGGGCTGCCGTCACCGGTGCCGGCCTGCGGCAGGTATTGCACGATGACGCGGGCTTCCTCGTCGCTGTGCGGCAGCCGCCCGGTGTCTCCAAGGTGGGGCACCGGCAGGTGCTGGCGGTCGAACAGGGTCGAGACCTGGCGCAACATGTCGTCCTGGAGTTCGTTGGCTTCCCGGAAGGCTGCGGCAAAGGAGAATACGCCGGCGACCAGCGCAATCGCGAGGATGGCGAGCGACAGCCAGAGCGAGAGGCGAAGGCGGATCGAATCCTTCAGTCTGCTTTTGAAACCATCCATCCCACGCCCCTTACATTCCTGATGGCGTTGCTCCCCAGCTTCTTGCGCAAGGAGTGAATCAGGAATTCGATCGCATTGCTTTCCACTTCCTCGCCCCAGCCGTAGATGCGTTCTTCGAGATCGCTGCGCGAGAGGATGGCCCCTGGCCGGACCAGCAAGGCCTGCAGCAGGGCGAACTCGCGGTTGGTGAGTTGCACGGCTTCGCTGCCCAAGGCGGTTACCTGCCTGGTGGCAGGGTCGAGGGCGAGTTTCCCGTTGCTCAGGACGGGTGCCGCCACCCCGCCTTTGCGCCGCCACACGGCACGCATGCGGGCGAGCAATTCGGCCATCTCGAACGGTTTGAGCACATAGTCGTCGGCGCCTGCGTCCAGGCCGCGAATCCGGTCGTCCAACCCGTCTTGCGCGGTGATGATGAGCACGGGCACCGTGTTGTCGCTGGCGCGAAGCGAAGCCAGCACCGTCATGCCGTTCTTGCCCGGCAGACCGAGATCGAGCAGCACGATGTCGTAGTCCTGGCAGGCTAGTGCATCAAGCGCCGCTTGCCCGTTGCTGACCCAGTCGGCGGCGTGGGAAGCATCTTTCAGTGCCTCCCGGACCGCCTGCCCGATCATCGGATCGTCTTCGACCAGCAGTACGCGCATCCCCTCTCCATTGCCTGCGGAGCGCTGCCAGTCCGGCGGGATGACAGTCTCCAGGCTCCACATCATATCGCCTCCAGAGCGCAAATCGACGGACATGCGGCGGTGGAGAAGGGTTCAGTGGCCTGCGCGCGCCGCAGCCTTCTGCGGAAAGAACAGGATGCATGCCACCATCAGCGACAGCAGTGCTGCCGAGGCGGAGAAGCGGTTCATGGCCAGCCCGCCGGCATGGAGCGGCTTGTCAAGGAAATCGCCCACCACGGCGCCGAGCGGGCGCGTCAGGATGAACGCTGCCCAGAACAGCGCGGTGCGGGATACGCGCGTCCAGTAGTTTGCCGCCACCAGCCCAGCCAGCAGTGCGCCGAACAGGGCCATGCCGCCCAGATAGCCCAGCCCGGCTGTATCTGCAGTCCAGTCGCCCAGGGCCGTGCCGAGGGTCTGTGAAAACATGATCGTCACCCAATAGAACATCTCGGCCCTGGGCGACTTCACGGTATCGACCGATACGGTTCCAAGCGTTCGGTACCAGACCGCCAATGAGAGCATCAGCAGGACGCACAGCACCGTTGTTCCGCCCGCATAGCCGATACCGAGCGACCGGTCGGCAAAGTCAGCCAGGGTCGTGCCCACGGTCGTGGTGGCTACGATGGTCACCCAGTAGAGCACCGGCCGAAAGCGCGTGGCAGAAATCTGTGCCGACACCGCGATCAGGAAGATTACGGCAAAGATCGCCGTGCTGATGAGGTAGCCAAGATTCACTGACATCGACAACGCATCGCCGCCGGTCTCTCCCAGCGTGGTTGCCGCTATCTTGATGATCCAGAAAACCAGGGTGACTTCCGGCACCTTGCTCAGGCCCCGTTCAGCCGGGGATCGCGTATCCGGTGTGTTCATGCCTCTCTCCGGGATTGATTGCTTCATCGCATGGATGCAGTGCGCAGTCTGGCGGGCCTGACTTAGGCCAGCCATAGCAGGTCAGGGCAGCACCCAGCCCCGGTGAATCAGCTTGGCGAACAAGCGGCGATAGATGCCTATTGCCACACGGTAGACGGGCATGGCGAGCCATCCGCCGGTGCGTAGCGCAAGCCAGCCGCACAGCAGGGCGACCACGGCGGAGCCCGCCATATCGAGGGGGAAATGCACGCCCAGGTAGATGCGTGCCCAGGCCACCGGGATGCCGAGCAATGCCAGCGCCAGTCCCGCCATTCTTGCGCGGGCCGTCATCATGAGACTGAACGCTACAGCCCAGATCAGTGTCAGGTGATCGCTTGGGAAAGACGAATCGGGAGCATGTGGGATCAGGGTGTGCCCCAGGCCGGTCATGAAGGGGCGGGGATGCTGCCAGCACAGCCCGATGAGCTGGTTCGCAAGCAATCCCAGGCAGCCCGATACGGTGGCCGCCAGCAGCGCTTTCCGGTGGGATTCACCACAGCGCAGCCAGCCGATTGCCACCAAGGCGGGGATGATCCAGATCGCATACTCGGCAAAGAACGTGGCGGCGGCAACGGCCGGCGCACCGGGATGATCCGGCGCGTTGATCAGCAGAAAGAGGCTGTGGTTGAGTGTTTCCATGATGGCTTCGGCCGCCGGGGTGCCGGCAGGGTATTGCGCGACAGCAGAGCTTAACGCCGAAGACTTAGCCAGGACTGAGCGCCGCGGACGCCCGAAGCGGCGCCTCGTCAGTGTCTCCCGATGGGGGCATTCAGAACTCGTAATTGATGGATAGATCCAGGGCAAAGTTGGTCGCCCGCTGCGTGATCGGGCTGTGCGCCGCGCTGCTAGCCAGTTGCCCTATTGCGGTGTCGGCGGTCACCAACCAGTGCTTGCGGAAGTACCAGACCGCAGTGATGGCGGCGCCGTACGACACGAGTCCCGGGCCGGGATCGTATTGGGGGTAGCCAGAGCGCGCCGCCTGGAGTTGGCTGACACCGAACCACGCATTCATATAGCGGGCGTCGGCAAAGGTTATCGTGGGACCCGCGAACCAGTAGAACCTCTCCGAACTGCCCGGCAGCGGCAAATAAACTCCCAGATCGCCAATCCATCCGTCGGTGCCGCCCATGCTGCGCCGGACATCGGCTCGTACCACCAGCGGGAATTCTTTCGATACGGCATATTCCAGAAACAGTTTGGCTTCGGGGGCAACGTTGATATTGCCCATGCCGTTCAGGTGCCCCGCATCGTCGGCCGCCCGTCGCCCCAGGTTATAGGTGATGGCGGCGCCGCCACGCCAGTGCGTCGCGCGCAGCAAATTAACGCCAATGCCTTCGCCAGTGGAGGCAAAGAACAGGTCGCGGTAACGGATATCGATGCTCGGGCCGACCAGCCAATGATATTGCTGGGCCCCGTCATACCTCGGCCGCAAGCTGGTGCCCAGACCCAGCCGGACTTCCCAGTCGGGAATACTCGGCTCGAACAGCTTTATCAGTGGCACACCGGCCGAGTATTGCCATTCGGCGGCAGGCGATGGTGTTTGTGCCCGGGCCGGGGCGATGAAACCGGTGAAGATGGCCAGCGGCGCGGCGAGAAGATGGAGCGCCAGCCTGCTTCCATGGCCGCTCGCCCGACCTATCCGCTTCGTGTGATGGTTCGACACACCACCTCCGTTTCACATGTTGGGGCGACCTGATTTCTGTAGAGAGCCTGGCTGCCATCTTACAAGTAGGGTAGTGCGCGAAAGCCATGCATGCACGCTGTTCTCACCATGCGCGCGCCAAATCCGACAAATTCGTGCACATTTTTACGTTGGAGCACTGCGCGGGATATGGCTTGCGGAGAGTCGTAGTCGATGCGCCAGCGCGAAGTTCTGCTTCGACGCAAAGGCGTGGGCAGAAGTCGCGGAGACCGGCCCGGCGAGCGGCAGCCAAGGTCTACTCCCTGCCAAAACCGCTTCGCCCCTCGACTGGCATTTGCGGGGATGTGCTTCTTTAGGCGCTATTCTGGCATCCGTGTCCCGGAAAGCCCGGATTTTCTCGACAAGTCAATGGGGCGCCAGGGATGCGGCGGATGTTTTGCGAATCCCGGCCGACCCTCCGCTTCGTCAGATGGCAGAGCAGGTGCTCCCAACGTGGCCGAGCGGTCGTTGGGGCGTGTGTCGTCCTAAAGCGTAACCTCAAGGGCCGCCTCCTCAACAGAGGGGTAGCACGTGCATTGCCAATTTTTTGGTATTATTTTTGGAAAAGATAATTTAGTTAGCTAAAGGAGTGCGTGAGGTATGGCAACGAACACCAAGGTCAAGGCGCTGACGATTACCAATCCCGCATGCCTGGTCGACGGCTCGGATAGCGAGTTCCGGCACCTCGTCAACGGCCTGCTGCCGTTCGCCGCCCGCCTGCTGTCCGTGCGCGATGGTTTCGGCAGCCTGATCGGCCTGACCGGCGTCCAGTATTCGCTGATCCGTTCGATCGCGCATCTTTCCGCGCAAGGCGAAGTGACGGTGAACCAGTTGGCCGAGCATCTGCATTTGAGCGGTCCGTTCGTTACCATCGAAACCGGGAAACTCAAGAAGCTCGGCCTGATCGACAAGAAGGCCCACCCCGAGGACAAGCGCAAGATGCTGCTTACGGTGGCAGCGGCGGGCACCCGCTTGCTGAGCGAGCTGACGCCGGTGCAGCAACGCATCAATGACGTCCTCTTCGAAGGCGTCAACCGCACCGAGTTCAAGGTCCTGTGCTCGGTGGTGGATCGCCTTGTGGCGAATGGCGATCGCGCCTCGCTCGACCTGGCGCACCTTCTTGCGCGGCAGCAAAAAGCGTGATGTCCGCTCACGCGGCTGTCCACGCAGTGGCTTCAGTGCGCCGCCCACTGGATCGTGCTGATGTCAATGCCTTCCTGATGCATATCCCATAGCGGGCTGAGCTCGCGCAGCCTGCTTACCGTGTCCCGTACCTGCCGTATCACCTGATCCACTTCCGCCTCCGTGGAGTACCTCCCAAGCGTAAAGCGAATCGAGCTGTGCGCCAGTTCATCGCTGCGCCCCAGCGCGCGCAGGACAAAAGATGGCTCCAGCGATGCCGATGTGCACGCGGATCCGGATGAAACGGCAACGCCCTTGATCCCCATGATCAGTGACTCACCCTCGACAAAATTGAAGCTGACGTTGAGGTTGTGCGGGATCCGGTGCGACGTGCTGCCGTTGACGTAGACCTCGTCGAGTTGTTCGAGCCCGGCCAGCAACTTGTCCCGCAATGCGCCAACGCGGCGCGATTCCTCGGCTAGTTCGAGCCTGGCGAGACGGAATGCCTCGCCCATGCCCACGATCTGGTGCGTCGCCAGCGTGCCGGAACGCATGCCCCGTTCGTGCCCGCCGCCGTGCATCTGCGCCTCGATGCGAACCCGCGGCTTGCGCCGGACGTAGAGCGCGCCAATGCCTTTTGGACCGTACACCTTATGCGCGGTCACGGTCAGCAGGTCGATTTTCAGCGCCTGGAGATCGATCGGGATCTTTCCGGCCGCCTGCACCGCGTCGCAATGGAACAGGATGCCGTGTTCCCGGCACAGGTTCCCGATGGCCGCAACCGGATGGATCACGCCTATCTCGTTGTTGACCATCATGACCGACACCAGGATGGTGTCCGGGCGAAGCGCGGCGCGCAGCTTGCCGAGGTCGAGCAGGCCATCTTCCTCGACGTCGAGATACGTGACATCAAAGCCCTGCCGCTCCAGTTCCCGGCAGGTGTCGAGCACGGCCTTGTGCTCGGTCTTGACCGTGACGATGTGTTTTCCCTTGCCGCCGTAGAAGTGGGCCGCGCCTTTCAGCGCCAGGTTGTTCCCCTCTGTCGCGCCCGAGGTCCAGACGATCTCGCGAGGATCCGCGTTCAGCAGTGCGGCAACGTGCGCGCGCGCGGTCTCCACGGCTTGCTCGGCTTCCCAGCCATAGCTGTGGCTGCGCGAGGCCGGGTTGCCAAAGTGCTGGTACAGGTACGGCACCATCTTGTCGACGACCCTGGGGTCGACCGGCGTCGTGGCGCTGTAGTCCATGTAGATCGGGCGTGCGGTGGCTGCGTCCTGCATTCCTTGGTTCTCCTGATGCGGTTGATGTGCCTTTGGCCCGCGTGACGCGAGGGCCGGCGGCGAGAGCTTGCCGCGAGTCTACCGCCGGCCGGGAAAAAACACGTTGGCACCATGCCGCCGGTAGGGTTGCTCGTCGGCTTGTCCGCAACGCCGAATCGACCGGATCCGGATGGAAGCCGCGCGGGCAATTGCCCGGAAAGTCATGCCGGCAAAGGGTTTCAGCGTTCGTGACGGATTTCATGCATGCCAGCGGTGAGTACGGCACCAAGGGTTTCTGCTAATTTGCATACCGATGAATAGTAGCGTTTATTAGTAACTAGGTTACAAAGCTATATGGCGCAGCGGGACCAGACTGCACCAACCCGATTAAGGGGTGCCCATGAACCACGATGACGAGACGCAGGTTCTCCTCGGCTCCCCCGCAGGCAGCGACGCGGCGGGGCGCGAGCTCCCGCTTGGTGCGCATCTGATCACGGCGCGCCGCGGCTACTTCCATCATGGCATCTATGTTGGCGGCAACCGGGTGGTGCACTACGCCGGATTTTGCGCGGCGTGGCATCGCGGCCCGGTGGAGGAGACCACGCTGGACCGCTTCTCCGGCGGCCGCGAAGTCAGCATGCGGGCGCACGTGCGCGCCAAATACAGCGGCGAGGAGGCCATGCGCCGTGCCCGCTCTCGGCTTGGCGAGGAAAACTACCGTCTGCTCACCAACAACTGTGAGCATTTCTGTTCGTGGTGCGTGTCCGGCGAAAGCCGCAGCGAACAGGTGGAAGCTTGCCTGCACCATCCCTGGACATCGATTCCCCTGATCGCAAGCCTGCTCCGGACCATTTTTGCGGCGCTGGGTCCGTCGTTGCGCGAAGCCTGATCCCACAACCAAGGGTTTTCACCAGCTTGAATGGCGGCACGGATTGGCATTCAATACTACCTAAGTTACAAAGCTAATAAACGAAGTAAGTATGCCAAGTAAAGCTGGCAAGTGAAGCAGCGGATCGGAATGCGATCCGCGCCACGGTTTCCATACAGGAGGGATGATGGCCGAAACCCATGCACAGCGCGACGCCGATGCCGACGAGCAGCGTCGCTTTCGCAGCACGCTCGCAATGTTCGCCACGGGCGTGGCGGTGATCACCGCGCCCCGCGCCCAAGGCGCACCGGTGGGCATCACGGTGGCGTCGTTCAACTCAGTCTCGCTCGATCCCCCGCTGATCCTGTTCTCGGTGGATCGGCGTTGCTTGAGCCTGGACGATCTTTGCGCGACGCCACGCTATGCCGTCAACGTGCTTGAGGCGAGCCAGCAAGACCTTTCAAACCGCTTTGCCAGGGCGAACTCCGGCAAGTGGGACGGCATCGGTATTGCCCCGGAGGGGAGCGGCCAGGCGGTACTCCTGCCAGACGCGCTCGCCACCTTCGAGTGCGAGCCGTATGCGCGCCATGACGGCGGCGATCACGTGATCTTTATTGGATGCGTCGTTCGCCACCGGGCCCGGCCGGATGGCAGGCCACTGGTTTTTTTCGGAGGCAGGTATCGCGTTCTCGACGAGACGCCCGCCGCCGCTTGATTCAACGACAGATACGTATTTAGGAGAGAAGACATGGTCAAGACAGGTAGCCGGCATATCGACATGCTGCGCGACGGCCGCGAGGTCTATCTGGATGGCAAGCGGGTCGCGGATGTAACGGCCGACCCCGCATTCCGGAACTCGATCCGCAGCTACGCGAACCTCTACGACTTCCAGGCCCGCCCGGAGAACATCGAGAAGATGACCTTCGAGTCGCCGGACACCGGCGAGCGCGTAAGCCGGATCTGGCAATTACCCGAGAGCTACGACGATCTGGTCGAGCGCCGGATGGCCCTCGAGGCCTGGACGGAACTGCACTACGGCTTCATGGGCCGCTCGCCCGACCATGTCGCATCCTGCATTTCCGGCATGTACATGGGGATCGACGTCTTCGAGCAATACGACCGGGCCCGGGCTGGCGCCCTGCGCGAGTACTACAAGTACGCCCGGGACAACGATCTCTTCCTCACCTACGTCATCGTCAATCCGCAGGCAAACCAGTCCAAGGCGGCGCACGAGCAGGAAGACAAGTACCTGGCGGTGGGCATCGTCGACCAGGATGCCGAAGGCATCACGGTGCGCGGCGCAAAGATGCTGGCAACCAGCGGCATCATGGCCAACGAGGTATTTTGCAGCTGCATCCAGCCCCTGCGCGAGGGCGACGAGATGTACGCGCTTTCGTTCGCCGTGCCCATGAACATCAAGGGCTTGAAAGTCATGTCGCGCAAATCGTACGAGGGCAACGCGACTTCGGTTTTCGACAACCCGCTGTCGAGCCGCTACGACGAGAACGACGCGGTCCTTTACTTCGACGACGTCAAGGTGCCATGGGAGCGCGTCTTTATCGCGGGCGATGTCGGCATGTGCGCAAAGCAGTTTCATGCCACGCCGGCGCATAGCTACCAGAACTACCAGTGCCAGGTCCGGCTGATGGTGAAGCTGCGCTTCCTGGTGGGCATCGCGCAGCGCATTACCGAGGTCAACGGCACCAATGCCTTCCCGCAGGTGCGGGAGATGCTGGGCCAGCTCGCCGCCGAGGCGGCCATGGTGGAGGCCTGGGTCTATGGCATGGAATCCAAGGGCCATATGGAGAAGGGCTACTTCGTGCCCGACCGCAACCTGCTGTACGGATCGCAGGTCATTACCCAGCAGCTCTACGCCAAGGTCCTCAACGCCCTGCGCGAACTGGCGGGTGGCGGAATGATCATGCTGCCGTCGAGCATCCGCGACTTCGAGAACCCGGCACTGGCCTCGATTATCGACAAGACGCAGAAGTCGCCGACCTGCAGCCCGGAAGAGCGCGTCAAGTTCTTCAAGCTCGCCTGGGACGCCGTCGGGTCCGAGTTTGCATCGCGCCATAACCAATACGAGATGTTCTATGCAGGCGCGGGCTTCGTCACCAAGGGGCACGCTTATCGATCCTACGACTGGAAGAAGGCCACCAACCTGGTCGACAACATCCTGGGCAGCTATTCGCTGGGCGCGGAGCTGGGCCAGGTGGCGCGCGCTGCCTGAGCTGGCAGCCGTTTTTTGAGATTCGCTGACACCCACGGAGTTAACCATGGCGATCAACAAGCTTCACGATGAGTTTCACACCATTGATATGGATAGCGGCTGGGAGGTGCCTCCCGGCTATCCCTCGGGCATCCAGCAAAAGATACTCTCCGGCTCCCTCGACGAAGGCGGCGGCCGTGGCAGCCGCACGCGCCTGCTGCGATTCCAGCCCGGCGTCTTCACCACCGCGCCGTTCGTCCATCGCTACTGGGAGGAGGTGTATCTGCTCAGCGGCGACCTGACCGTCGGTAACGACGAGCGCGGCGAGGGCGGGCGGGCTTTCGATCCGAACACCTATGCATGCCGTCCGCCGGGTGCTTATCACGGTCCCTTCAAGTCGAACGCGGGTTGCATGCTGCTGGAAATCCATTACTTCGACCCGGCCTGATCATGGCGGCGACCATAGATTCCGTGATGGGCCGGCTCTCGGCGGGCACCGCCGATGCGGCGTCGCTGCTGGCGGATTGCGTGGAGCGCGCCTGCAATCCCGGCGGGGAGGGGGCTCGCGTGTTTCCGCACGGCGTGAGCATGGCCGCGTCGAAGCAAGCCACGGCCAGCGACATATTGCGCAGACAAGGCGTTGTCGGGCGGCTCTCTGGCTTGCCGATTTCGGTCAAGGATCTGTTCGATGTGCAGGGCGACGTCACGCGGGCCGGCGCCCGCGTGCTGCCCGAGCAGCCTGCCACGGTTGACGCGGTCGCGATTGCACGGTTGCGCGCGGCCGGCGCGGTCTTCGTCGGCCGCACCAATATGACCGAGTTCGCGTACTCCGGGGTAGGCACCAATCCGCACTATGGCACGCCCCGCAATCCGTTCGAGCGCGCGGTTGGCCGCATTCCCGGCGGTTCCTCGTCCGGGGCGGCGGTGTCGGTGACGGACGGCATGGCTGTGGCGGCGATCGGCTCGGATACGGGCGGCTCATGCCGGGTTCCTGCGGCGCTCTGCGGCATCGCGGGGTTCAAGCCCACCGCGCGCCGGGTGCCGCTGCAGGGCACGGTGCCGCTGTCGCCCAGCTATGACTCGATCGGTTGCCTGGCGCAGACGGTTGCCTGCTGCGCCGCGCTCGACGGGGTCATGGCGGGGGAACCGGACGTGCCGTTGGAAGCAAGGCCGGTACGTGGCCTTCGGCTGGCCGTGGCACGGAACGTGGTGCTCGACGGGCTTTCCGGCGAAGTCGCCAGTGCCTATGAACGGGCT
Organism: Cupriavidus sp. SK-3; assembly: GCF_000611145.1. Lineage (NCBI taxonomy): Bacteria > Pseudomonadati > Pseudomonadota > Betaproteobacteria > Burkholderiales > Burkholderiaceae > Cupriavidus > Cupriavidus sp. SK-3. The sequence continues at coordinate 127,563 of NZ_JFJV02000108.1, forward strand.
CTTGGCCGGCTGGCTGCCGCCGGCGCCTTGCTGCGGGAGGTTGCCTTCGATAGCTGGAACCAGTTGCCGGAACTGGGCATCAACGGGGGCCTGGTGGCGGCGGAGGCGAGCGCGTGGCATGCCGGGCGGGTCGCCGCCCAGGCGGATCGGTACGACCCGCGAGTCCTGTCGCGCATCCGGATGGGCGAGCAGCAGAGCGCGGCGGATTACCTGCGGATGCGAGCCCGGCGCGAAGCGCTATGCCGGGAGGCACAAGGGGAGTTGCAATGGTTCGACGCAGTGGTGCTGCCGGCCGTGCCGATCGCGGCACCGCGGATTGCCGACCTGGCCGATGACGCCGCGTTCTTTAGTGCCAACCGGCTATTGCTGCGCAATCCCGCCATCGCCAATGTGCTTGACCTGTGCGCACTGACCATGCCGTGCCATGAAACGGGCGAGGCACCGGTCGGGCTGATGCTGTTCGGCCAGCCGATGGCGGACCGGCGGCTGCTCGCCATCGGCATGGGCATGGAGTGCATCCTGCGCAGCCACGAGAAGTAGACGCCTTATCCGCCGGCAAGGCTTTGTGGCGGCTTCTAACAACGAGGAGGAGAGATCATGTTTCATTTTCGGTTCAAGCCGATGTTCCTGGCCGGCACGATGCTGGGCGCTTCGGCGCTTGCCGCGGCCCAGCCGGGCAAGATCAGCGACGGGGTGGTGAAGATCGGTGTTTTGACGGATATGTCGTCGATATTTTCCGATATTGGTGGAAAAGGGTCGCTGGTGGCCGCCCAGATGGCGGTGGACGATTTCGGCGGGAAGGTGCTGGGATCGGACATCAAGGTGGTCAGCACCGACCACCAGAACAAGACGGATGTGGCCGGGACCATCGCGCGCGACTGGTTCGATAACCAGAAGGTGGACGTCATCCAGGACGTATTGCCGTCCTCGGTGGCGCTCGCGGTGTCCAATCTCGGCAGGGAGAAGCACAAGCTGGTGATTGCCAGCGGCGCCGGCACGACCAGGCTGACCAACGAGGATTGCTCGCCTTACACCATCCAGTATTCCTATGACACCTATGCCTTTGCAGCCAACACCGTCAAAGTCCTGTCAAAGGGCGGCGACAACAGCTGGTACTTCCTGACGGTCGACTACGCGCTGGGGGCGTCCCTTGAGAAAGACGCGGTCGATGCGTTGACCTCGGTAGGGGGGAAGGTGATCGGGAAGGCAAAGCATCCCATCAATTCCCCGGACCTTTCGTCCTATCTGCTGCAAGCCCAGGCATCGGGCGCCAAGGTGATCGGCCTGGCCAACGCCGGCAGCGATACCGTCAACGCATTGAAGACCGCCCGGGACTTCGGCATTGGCGGCGCGGGAAAGCAGAAGCTGGCGGGACTGCACATGTTTATCAGCGACATCCATAGTCTCGGCCTGCAAGCGGCACAAGGGATGATGCTGACCACCTCCTTCTATTGGGACCGCGACGATGCCACGCGGGCCTGGTCGCAGCGGTTCTTCGACAAGACCAGGAAGATGCCCACGCTCGTGCAAGCCGGTGTGTACTCGTCGACGATGCACTACCTGAGGGCCGTCCAGGCCGCGGGCACCGACGAGACCGATGCGGTGGTGTCGAAGATGAAGTCCAGCCCCATCAACGACTTCTTTGCGGCCAATGGAAAGATCCGCGCCGACGGGCTGATGGTGCATGACATGTATCTCGCCGAGGTCAAGACGCCGCAGGAGTCCAGGAAGCCATGGGACTACTACAAGATCAAGCAGGTCATTCCAGCCAGCGAAGCATTCCGGCCGATCTCGGCAAGCAAATGCGCGCTGATCAGGAAGTGACGGTTAGCAACTAGCAACTAGCAACTAGCAACTAGCAACTACGGAGACATGAACATGCTGACATTCGATATTGAGACACGCACTGGCAGGTGGCAGCGCGTTGTGGACATCAAGCAGCTTGTCATCGCGGGCTGGACGGGGAGAGATGCCGACGCGATGGAGAAGCATATCCGCGAGCTGGAGGAGCTGGGCGTGAAGCGGCCATCGGCCACCCCGGTGTTCTACCGGGTTGCGGCGGACCGGCTGCAATCGCAGCCCGCGATTCAGGTCAGCGGAGGCGCCAGCAGCGGCGAAGTGGAGTTCCTGCTGATCAAGCACCAGGGTGAGATCTTTGTCGGCATCGCCTCGGACCACACGGACCGGGAGGTGGAGACCTACGGCATCACGGTGTCCAAGCAGATGTGCGACAAGCCATGCGCGCAGGTGCTCTGGCGCCTGGCGGACATCGGCAAGCACTGGGACCAGCTTGTCCTGCGTGCCTACGCGACCATCGGCGGCGAGCGGGTCCTGTACCAGCAGGGGCCGGTCACGGCGATGCGTTCGCCCCAGGACTTGCTCGACAGGTTCGCGGAGCAGGGCGGCAGTTTCGACGATGGCACCGCCATGCTGTGCGGCACGCTGGCGGCGATCGGTGGCATCCGGCCGGCGGATCGCTTCGAGATCGAACTGGAGGATCCGGTGCTGGCGCGCTCGCTGCACCATGCCTACGCCGTCGAGGCGCTGCCCGTCCACGGATAAGGCCGCCGGCCAGATCCGCATTCCCGATGCATGCCAGAGGCGAACAAACGATGCCCCACGAAGATTCCATATTAGAAACGCGCCGCCTGACCAAGTCGTTCCGCGGCTTCACCGCGGTGAGCGACGTCAACCTGCGGGTGAACCGCGGGTCCATCCATGCCTTGATCGGCCCCAACGGCGCCGGCAAGACCACGTGCTTCAACCTGCTCACCAAGTTCCTTGAGCCGACGACCGGCACGATCCTGTTCAACGGCATCGATATCACGCGCGAGAAGCCTGCGCAGATCGCCCGGCGCGGCGTGATCCGTTCGTTCCAGATCTCGGCCGTGTTCCCTCACCTGACGGTGCTGGAGAACGTGCGCATCGGCCTGCAGCGGCAGCTCGGCACGTCCT
>NZ_JFJV02000109.1:0-7349 GCF_000611145.1 Cupriavidus sp. SK-3
GAAACTTCTCAGCCACGACCGAGCGGCTCCCAATGGAGCGGGTGAAGGAAATCGAAGGGGATAGTCCTCTACTCGCCCGCTAGACGCGGAAATGTTCCACAGTCTGCCCGGCGTTGACTGCCCGCTGCAACCAGTCCGGAATTGAGGGATTGCCGGGATTTCTTGTTGCGCCATGCAGAGCACAATGCAGAGGGTTGCATCGCTCGCCAGACGGGTTCCGCTGTACCCCCGACTTCATCCGTACGGGCTTTCCCGCGATCTGCTATTGCTTCGCCAAGCGGGCAATTTCTGCTCTCCAGGGCATGCATCGCCGATCCTCATCCAGGCGCCTGTCCCGGACGCGTCCCGGGGTGAGTCCAGTCCACCATCTTCCTCGTACAAGTAGACATCAGGCCACAGGTCCACGGCGCGTTCCGTGGCCGCCTACAAGTGACTGCGCATTCCCTCGAAGCACACCTTCAGCATGTGTTCGACGATCTCGTCGGTGCCGAGCTTGCTGTAGAGCTGTAGATATTCCACCGCCGGGTCGCAGGTGCGGGCGTAGTAGCTGAACAAGATCACGTCGTCGGGCAGCGACGGGTCCAGCTCTCCGGCCTTCTTGGCCTCGCCGACGAGCTTTTCCAGTTGCCGGTTGAGCTTGAGCACCCGCGTCACGTAGCGCAGGTTGCGGGTCAGCATCTCGCGCACGTGGGGGCTGGTGGACGGCAGGAACGGCAGCCCGCCGGTCAGGCGGACCCGCAGAGCCCATTCCAGCAATGCGCGCAGCCGCGCAAGCCCGGTCATGTCCACCGGCAATTGTTCAAGGTACTCGAGCGCACCGTCGATCAACCGGATCAAGGCCTCACCGACCAGATCCTCCTTCGATTTGAAATGCTTATAGAGGCTGGGCTTGGAGATGCCGACCTCTAGCGCCACGTCGTCCATGGTCATCAGGTCGAAGCCCTTGATCCCCAGGATGCGCGTCGCCGCGTCAAGAATGGCGTTCTCGCGAAGCTTGAAAGCCTGGTCCTTAAAACTGAGCCTGCCGAAAATACTCATTAGTAATTATCGCTACTATGTAGTAATCTTTTTTCCAACGCGGTACGAATCCATCATAGCACCCATCCAGGCACAGCGATGTCGAATTCAGAAGAACCCCGGCAGAGCCGGTCCGATAACCCCGCCAGGCACAGGGTTGCCGGCGCCGTTGCCTGTTTCCTTTGTGGCGAGGATCAGGCATGAGTGGCGCACCCGGTTCCTATCCGCGTGGCCAGCGCATCGCGGTGGTCGGCGCTGGCATCTCGGGCCTGGCGAGCGCATATCTGCTGTCGCGCCGGCACAACATTACGCTGTTCGAGGCCGGCAATTACCTCGGCGGCCACACCAATACCGTCGACGTGGAACTGGAGAGATCGTGCCATCCGGTCGATACCGGCTTCCTGGTTTTCAACGACCGGACCTATCCCAACCTGATCGCGCTGTTCGCGGAACTGGGCGTCACTGCCCACCCAAGCGATATGTCGTTCTCGGTGTCGCTGGACCAGGGCCGACTGGAGTGGGCGGGCAGCAATCTCAACACGGTGTTCGCGCAGCGCCGCAACCTGGTTTCCCCGAGTTTCCTGTCCATGTTACGGGATATCGCGCGCTTCAATGGCGCGGCCGAGCGTAACCTGGTCATGGCCACGCAGAGCGGCTGCTCAGTCGGCGAACTCCTGAGCGGTGGCGGCTATGGCCATCCTTTCCGCCAGAACTACTTGCTGCCGATGGCCGCCGCAATCTGGTCCAGTGCCACTGCGGATATCCTGCGCTTTCCGGCGGCGACCTTCCTGCGCTTCTGCCTGAACCATGCCCTGTTGCAAGTCAACAACCGGCCGCAGTGGAAAACGGTGCTTGGCGGCGGGCGCGAGTATGTACGCCAGATTGCGGCGCAACTCGGCAAGCGCGGGGCCAGCATCCGTTTGTCGACGGCAGTGCAGAGCATCCGGCGACACGACGCGGGCGTGGACCTGCTGACCGATAACGGCCCCGAGCACTTCGATGCCGTGGTGCTGGCAACCCACGCCCCGACCACGCTGCGTATGCTGGCCGATGCCGATCCTACTGAGCGTTCCGTGCTTGGCGCGGTGCAGTACCAGCCTAACGTGGCGATCCTCCATACCGATCCCGCCCTGTTGCCGCGCCGGCGCCAAGTTTGGTCGGCCTGGAATTACCTCGGCCGCTCGGTTGGCACCAACGGCCGCGATTCGAGCCCGGACGACTGCGCTGCCGACCCTGCCCGTCCGGTCTGCGTCAGCTACCTGTGCAACCAGCTCCAGCCGCTGCCCTTCAAGACTCCGGTAGTCGTGACGCTCAATCCGATCGCGCCGCCGGCACCGGGCACTGAACTGGGCCGCTACCAATACCAGCATCCCGTCTTTGACCTGGCCGCGGTGGCGGCGCAAGCCAGGGTACCGGCGTTACAGGGCCGGCGCCGCACCTGGTTTGCCGGTGCCTGGACGGGCTATGGCTTTCATGAGGACGGCCTCAAGTCCGCCCTGCGCGTGGCGGCCGATTTCGACGCATTGCCTGATTGGGCACGAATATGAGCGCCGCTTCCGACAAGCCTGCTGCCTGGCTGATGGTCGGGCGCGTGATGCACGAACGCCTGCGCCCGGCGCGCAACCGCTTTGTGTATCCGGTGTTTTTCCTGCGCTGCAATCTCGACCGTCTTCCTGCCTTGCGCCACTGGTGGTTCGGCATCGATTGCTGGGCGCCGCTCGCCCTCTACACGCGGGATTATGGCCCGCGCGATGGCAGCGGACTCTCGTCGTGGATGCGCCAGTTGCTGACGCAGGCCGGCCTGCCCGTCGACGGCGAGATCTGGCTGCAGACCTTCCCCCGGGTTTTCGGCTACGCCTTCAATCCGGTCAGTTTCTGGTACTGCCATGACTGCGCCGGTGACTTGCGCGCGGTGCTGGCGGAAGTTAACAACACCTTCGGCGCCAGCCACCGGTATCTGCTGTCGGCACCAGACCAAGGCGTGATCGGTGTCAGCACCGTGCTGACCTGCCGCAAGGCCCTGCATGTTTCGCCCTTCTGCCAAGTCGAAGGCGGCTACGCGTTCCGCTTTCGCGATACCGAGGGCACCGCATTTGCCGGCATCGACTATTACGACGCGGGGGGCCTGCTGATCCGCACCGCGATTGGCGGGCGGCGCTTGCCGTTTTCGCGCCCCAATGTGCTGGGCGCACTGGCGCGGCAGCCATGGCTCACGATATCGGTGATGGCACGTATCCACTCGCAGGCCCTGCGCCTGTGGCTGAAGAAGGTGCCTTTCCATGGCAAGAACCCCGCACCATCGGCTACGCCGGCAGAAGCCGTTTTTGCCGGTGCGGCTGGCGCCTCCCGCCCCGCCGGTCCACCCGGTCCGGCAAACCGCAACCCCTCCACCAACCTGCCGCAGTCCGAGGATAACCAGCCATGACGCCTTCCCGCGCGCTTACCTTGCCGCCCGACGGTGCCCCTGCGTCAGCCCGTCTCTTTCTGACATTGCTCGAACGTATTTGCGTCGGCCACCTCCTGCTGGTCACGCCTGCGGGCGAGCAGCGCCTGTTTGGCGACCCCCACGGCGGTCCCGGGGCGCGCCTGGAGCTGCATGACTGGCGCGCCTGCGGCGAGATCCTGCGCGCCGGTGATATCGGTTTCGCCGAGGCCTACCGGGCGGGCTGGGTCGACAGCCCGGACCTGACCGCGCTGCTGCGCCTGGCCATCCGCAACGAGCCAGCGCTACCGCAGACCGTGGTCGGCAGCTGGCTGGCGCGGCTGTGGTATGGCCTGCGCCACGTGTTGCGCCCCAACAGCCGCCAGGGCAGCCGGCGCAATATCCATGCACACTATGACCTCGGCAATGCCTTCTACCAGCGCTGGCTAGACCCGAGCTGGACCTATTCCGCCGCGCTGTTTCAGGGCGAGAAGAATCGCTCGCTTGAAACCGCGCAGTACGCGAAGTATCAGCACATTGTCAACACCCTCGCCCTCAAGCCCGGCATGCGCGTGCTGGAAGTCGGCTGTGGCTGGGGCGGCTTTGCCCTGCATGCGGCCCGCCAGGGTATTCAGGTGCACGGCATCACCATTTCCGTGGCCCAGCTTGAGGTCGCCCGGCGGCGCGTGGTCGAGGCGGGGCTGGAAGGGCTCGCCAGGCTGGAACTGCGCGACTATCGCGACGTCGACGGCGAGTACGACGCCATCGTCTCGATCGAGATGTTCGAGGCAGTGGGCGAGCGTTACTGGCCCAGCTACTTCGGCATGCTGCGCCAGCGCCTGCGGCCCGGGGCACGCGCGCTGGTGCAATCGATCACGATCGCGGAGCAGCGCTTCGAAGCCTATCGTGCCAGCAGCGACTTTATCCGCGAGTATGTGTTTCCCGGCGGCATGCTGCCAAGCCCCCGGCGCTTTCTGCGCGCTGCCTTGCAGGCCGGGATGGACGGCCGCGCCACACTGGCCTTCGGCTCCGATTACGCGCAGACGCTGCGCCACTGGCGTGCCGCCTTCGAGCAGGCGCTGGACGATATCGCCGCGCAGGGCTTCGACAATACCTTCGTTCGTACCTGGCGGCTCTATCTGTGCTACTGCGAAGCGGGATTCGACGAAGGCCGTACCGACGTCATGCAATTTGTGTTGCAAAGGGCGGGGTGAGATGCGCCGCGCCGCTGTCGCCCTCATCATGACCATTCTCTGCGCGCCTGTCCTAGCCGCGGCCGGCTGGCGCGCCGACGTACAGCCGGCTCGCCTGTCGGGCGAAGGCGAGTTCCGCGTGTTTGGCTTCCGGCTCTATACCGCCCAGCTCTGGAGCGCGCGTCTGCCGCTCGCGCCGCAGGCTCCCTTCGCGCTGCAACTGACCTACGACCGCAGCATCAAGCGCGAGCGCCTAGTCGAAACAAGCCTGGACGAGATGAAGCGCATCGGCAGCGCCGGCGGCACCGCACCCGGCCCGCAACAGCTCGAACGCTGGCGGGCGCACATGGCGCTTGCCTTTGTCGACGTGCGGCCCGGCGATACGCTTACCGGAGTGTTCGTGCCCGGCAAAGGCGTGCGCTTCTACGCCGGCGAGCAACTGACCGCGGATATCGATGACCCGGACTTCGCCCAAGCCTTCTTCTCGATCTGGCTCGATCCCGCCACCCGTGCGCCAGCATTGCGCCAGCGTCTGCTCGGGCTGACGCGATGAATACCCCGGGCGCCGCGTCCGCCGCCACGGTTCCCGCCATGGCGGCCTATGGCCTGCTCGGGATGCCGCTATCCATGGCGGCACTGCCAGTCTATATACAGGTGCCGGCCTACTACGCCAGCGAACTGGGACTGGCCTTGTCCGCCACCGGCACGGTACTGTTCGTGGCCCGCTTGGTCGATACCGTGCAGGATCCCTTCCTCGGTCGCTGGATCGACCGGCTTATGCAACGCGGCAAGCTGGCGCCGGCCTTATGGCTGGCGTGCCTGATGCTGGCCGTCACCTTTGCCGCACTGTGGCTGCCGCCGATGCGGGGCGCCGCGCTGGCGGCCTGGCTGGCCCTTACCCTTGTACTGGTCTACAGCGCGCACAGCGTGGTCAGTATCGCCTACCTGGCCTGGGGCGCGCGCCTTTCCCGCGACCCCGCCGCCCTCACCCGCGCGGCTGCCTGGCGCGAAGGAGCGGGCCTGGCGGGCGTGATGCTGGCCAGCGTGCTGCCGCCCTGGCTGCTGGGTAACTCTGGCTGGCCCGCGGAGCCAGCCATGGCCAGCTACGCTCTGCTGTTTGCTGCCTTGCTGCTGGCGGCGCTGTGGCTATTGCTGCGACGCGCGCCAGCCTGGCGCCACCATGACGCAGGGGTGGCGGGCTGGCGCGCCACATTGGCCAACCGCGGCTTCCGGCATTTGCTGCTGCCCTATTTCCTCAACGCCGTCTCGGTATCGATACCGGCTACGCTGGCCCTGTTCTTCATCCAGGACCGGCTCCGTGCACCGCAGTGGTCCGGGGCATTCCTGGCCACGTATTTCGCCGCAGGCGCCGCAGGCCTGCCGCTCTGGACCCGGCTGTCGGCCCGGCTCGGGCCTGCACGCGCCTGGCGCCTGGGCATGGTACTGGCGGTAGCCGCCTTCGTTTGGGCGGCGGGGCTCGGCGCGGGCGATACCGGCGCCTATCTGGCGGTCTGCGTGGTGGCTGGCTTGGCACTCGGTGCCGATCTTGCGTTGCCGCCTGTGCTGCTGGCCTGCCTGATTCCCGCGGGGGAGCAGCCCGCCAGCTACTACGGCATCTGGAGCCTGCTGGGCAAGCTGGCGCTCGCGCTATCCGGCCTGGCTCTGCCCTTGCTGGCGTGGTGCGGTTATCAGCCTGGTGCCGGCGGGAGTCCGGCGGGCAGCCATGCGCTGGCGCTAGTCTACGGCGGCCTGCCCTGTGTATTCAAGCTCGCCGCCATGCTGTGCCTGCGCATACGAGCGACGCCCAAATCCTCAATGGAGAAGCCAATATGACCCACATCGGCCTACCCGGCCTCGTGCACCGGCGCTCTCGGTGTCGGCGCTGGCTGCTGTGTTCCGTCTTCTCGCTGGCGGCCTGCGCCGGCCCGGATGTTTCCCGATACGCGCAGCAGCAGCCAGTGCTTGATGTGCCCGCCTTCTTCACCGGCAAAACCGAGGCGTGGGGCATGTTCCAGAAACGCGGGGGCGAGGTCGTCAAGCGCTTTACGGTGGCCATCGAAGGCAGCCAGCAGGGCAACGACTTTGTGCTCGACGAGCATTTCAACTACAGCGACGGCACCACCGAGCGGCGCACCTGGACGCTGGCGCGGCAACTCGATGGCACTTGGCGCGGGCGTGCCGGCGATGTAGTGGGCGAGGCGATCGGACATAGCGCCGGCAACGCCCTGAACTGGCGTTACACGTTGAGGCTGCCGGTGGGCAACACCACCTATGACGTGCAGTTCGACGACTGGATGTACCTGGTCGACGCGCACACCATGATCAACCGCGCCAGCGTCTCGAAGTTCGGCTTCGAGGTGGGGCAGGTCACGGTCTTTTTCAGTCGGCCGCGGTAGCGGCCGCGGCTGGCTGCCGCCAGGTCGATCCGCCGTTGCAATTTGCTATTGGTTCAATCAGAAGAGGCAAGTATGGCCTGGATGGCACTCAATCCGCGCTGGACCGAATGGAACGGGAAACGGGTATGGCTGATCGGCGCTTCGAGCGGCATCGGCGCGGCGCTGGCGCGCGCCCTGCTTGCACGCGGCGCCTGGGTGGCGCTGTCCGCGCGGCAAGCCGAAGCCTTGAGGGTGGTGGCGCAAGACGACGCAAAGGCGCTCCTGTTACCGATGGACGCCACCGACCCTCGCGCCTGGGGCCCGGCGCCCGCCAGCCTGCGC
>NZ_JFJV02000109.1:7364-10217 GCF_000611145.1 Cupriavidus sp. SK-3
CCTGCGCGAGGCGTGGGACGGCGTCGACCTAGTGGTGTTCTGCGCCGCCGACTACCGCCCACTGCGCCCCTGGGAACTGGAGGCCGAAAGCGTGCGCCACACCATCGAGACCAACCTGAACAGTGTCTATTACGGATTGCAGGCCACACTCGCCGACATGCTGGCGCGCGGCAGCGGCAGCCTGGTGCTGGTGGCCAGCGTGGCCGGTTATATGGGACTGCCCAATGCCACTGTTTACGGCCCGACCAAGGCCGCGCTGATCAACTTGGCGGAGCTGCTCTATGCCGAACTGCATCCAAGTGGGCTGGGCGTCTACCTGGTCAACCCCGGCTTCGTGAAGACCCGGCTGACGGCGCATAATGCCTTTCGCATGCCCGCTCTGCTCACGCCCGAGGCCGCCGCCGAGGCTATCCTGCGAGGCCTGGCGCGAGGCCGCTTTGAGATCGATTTTCCGCGCCGCTTCACCCGGCTGCTCAAGCTGGCGAGCCTGCTACCGTACCGGTTGCGCTTTGCGGCGCTGCAAAAAGTAATGGATGCGTCGTGACCCATCTGACCCCATCGGCTCCACCAACCCCGCTGGACGCGTTGCTGCACTGGTACGAAACCCTCTCGCCGTCTTCGCTGGGCGACATCGCGCGCTTCTACTCCGAGGATGCCCGTTTCAAGGATCCCTTCAACGACGTGCGCGGGCGAGAGGCTATCCGCCGGATCTTCGCTCATATGTTCGTTGCCACGGACAACCCGCGCTTCGTGATCGCCGAGAAGATCGGGCAAGCCGGCGCGGCCCAGGCCTTCGTGGTGTGGGACTTTCACTTTATGCTGAAGGGGAAGCCGTATCAGGTGCATGGCAGTTCACACTTGCGCTTTGATGAGAGCGGCTGCGTCACTTTTCATCGGGATTATTGGGATGCCGCGGAAGAACTCTGGCAGCAATTGCCGGTGCTCGGTCCCATCGTAGCCTGGCTGCGCCGCCGCTTCGCCACGCCGCTCCGCTAGCCCACAGGTTCTGTCTTTGGGGCGCGGCGCGTAAGATGGCGCGAGGAAAACGAAATCGCAATGGCGGGTCGTCAACAACATGGCATCGAGCTGGACATCCCTGCTGCAAATGTGCGGAGACAAGGCTGCGGCCAAGCGTTTCTCCATGCGGCTGTTGGCGCGCAGTACTAACGGGCCACATAAGATCGTCACCGATCAGCTACGCAGCTATCCGGCCCCGAAGGCCGAGATTGCCAAGCTGGAGGGGATGCTTTCGTTCAATGCCAACAACGAAGCGGGCCTAGGATTAGATTAAGTTCCTGCGGCAGGGCGCTGGCTTTCGCGATGGCAGGGGTGATCTTTACAACGAGCCAGCCTTTCCTCCAGGGACAGCGGCCCCTGTCTGTCAGACATCACAACGTTTCGCTTAGCCCCTCGCGGTCAAACGTATGCCCCGGCTCTGGCCCCAATCGAGCAATTGGTCCTTCACATCCCTACTCATCTGAGGCAAGCTCGGTTTCGATCTGTGCGATCGACGGCAGATCCGGCGTCAAGGGGGGCGGAATCTCGCGTAGCAACTGGTATTCGGCGACACGATCACTATCAACGAAGACCTCCGTGTCTATTCGATCCACTTACAGAAGACGAATACACGGCACTTAGAACGCAACTTACTCTCGGAAGGGTGCCGCGATGCACTGGTGTTGTGGAGCGCTCTCCTGATGGATGGACACAACTGCTACAGCATCATGTGAGAGCATTGCGGTACAGCGAAACGAGTTCACGCGCGTTTCGCGTGCGGGTCCGCTTTGGCGTGTTCGATCGCCTTAAGTGTTTCTGAGTCGAGTACTGCCTGGGCGTCGGACGGAATGGCGAACAGTTTGCCGTCGATGTCATGGACGTGTAACTGCTCATGGGTGACTGCATCCGTCACCAGCGCGCGGCCGGTCAGGCGCAGGGCGGCTTGGAGCTGTGATTGTCCCGCGACGATCCGGTAATTGCGTCCTTCTGATCGTCTCACCACCGCATCAGTGGGGATCTCGCTGAGTTCAATAGCGCCGAATCCGGGGAGCGACATTTCCTCGATGCGATTCTTGATGCAGGCGACCATCACGGCGGCGCCGGGGCGCTCGGTTGTCGCAAGCCGTTCATATTGACCGAGGAGAATATTGGCCTTCTCGATTGAGGGCGTCGTATAGACAAAGGACTGGATGGCGGTCGGCGGGCGCGTCAACCGGGTCGCCATCATTGCGAATGCCCAGTCCCTCTTGTAGTTGCAGTGTGGGCATACCCAGCCATACTTGGTGGCAATCAAGATGCCAGGGGCGCCACCTTCGACGCCGTGGCGGTGATCGTCGCTGTTCCTGCAGGTGAAGGCGCGCAGAACCGGGCCGCCGAGGCCGACCTGGTTCTCGTTGAGGTTCTGGACCTGATCTTCGGTGAACGGTGTGCGAATGTAACTCATGGCATTTGAGAAGGCAGACTCGGAGCGGCGTGGCTATCGCTGCACAACCGGCACTCGCCACGTTCGGGAGTGTGCCCGGCGGCCAACAGAAACTCCGGGCGCCAGGACACACTGCGGTCGCGGCCTCTTTCTAGTTTATGCCCGGGAGAAGGTCTATGTCGCTTTGGCCGGTCCGGACCTCTTGTGTGCTGCCCGACCTAAATCGAGGATTGGCCGGGATTCCTCAAAAATCCGCCGCACCTCCACCTAACCGTTTGATTTCAAATCGGAACTCCCCTTCACGACGGGCCCCGTGACTCCCGTGATGGACACCCGGAAATGTTCCACAGTCTGCCCGGCGTTGACTGCCCGCTGCAACCAGTCCGGCATGGCACCGCGGCCATCCCAGCCCTGCCCGTGCGCGTTGCGGTAGC
>NZ_JFJV02000110.1:0-1100 GCF_000611145.1 Cupriavidus sp. SK-3
CCAATCAAGGCGTGTTCGCTGGGCGCTTACGATAGAGCGCTGGAATATCCAGTTCGTCTCGTCGGCCATCCCAGCATTCCTGCCTGTAGCGGCGGCTCAGTAGAGACCAAGTCAGCTCCGCTCGCGCGATGTGGTCCCATTGCGCCGGCAACTTGCCTTCGTCAAAGATCCGCTCGCCGCGGCGGTTCATGCAGGCCACGACCTCGTAGTACCGCCCGAAATCATGGGAGAAGCCTTGGCGAACAAACGACAGCACGCAGGCATCGTGGGTGCCAAAGATGCGGTTTAGCTGCCGGATGTAGACCGCGCACTCGACTTGCGAGCGCTCACGATAGTCATCCTGGCCGACCTGGGCACACTCCTCATCGTAGGGGGTAGGACCGACCTCGATCTTGTTGGAACGGGAGATGTACATCTAATTTCCTCAGCAAACATACCGGGAAACGCCCCTCGGGCCGATTCCCGCAGGGATAAGTGGTAGGCCGTGCGAGCCCAAGGGATCGCACGACAGGAGTAGAAGGAGGATCCGGCGCGCTAACGCGGCCTTAGCCCCGCGGACCGGCGAGCTGGTTGAAAGACGCGAGGGTCCAGGCGCCGATAATCGACATCGCGATAGTCAGGCACGAGGCAAGTTGCAGCGTTAGCAGGGAGATATTTTCCGTCGTGACGATGAAGAACAGGGCAGCAAATAGCAGGACGACCAACGCAGCAGTGGCGAGGGCCGCTTCACGGGTCTTGAGACTAGACATGATGGCTCGGAATGAAGTTGGAGCCATGCCCCATGGGGACGTGGCCCCATAGGGTGGAAAGGATGCAGTGAAATGACCAATGGTCAGCAGTGATCGAACCGGAAGGTAGCGCCGTGATCACTGACAAAGGCGAGCAGCTTCTCGCCCTCTTCCGCGTCAAAGCGGAACTCGCACCAGCCCTTGTTGAACAACATACGAAGGCCAGGAAGTTGCCGCGACAGGTGTGAGTACGGCAAGGTCACATCCAGGCGTTCAATCGCGATCGCCAGATCCGCAAGGCCGCTAGCGCCTGCGAACTGAGCGAGTGCCTCGAACGAACAACGCATGTTCTCGATGCTCGTGGCACACATA
>NZ_JFJV02000111.1:0-8126 GCF_000611145.1 Cupriavidus sp. SK-3
CCCGTCCGTACACCAGTTTCGACTTTAGCCCCACGGCGAACGCGTAGTACAAGCTCCCCCAGGACGCTATCTGGGCGACTCCGAGTGCAGGAATCGCATAGACCAGGCGAGCCGGCGAGGCTGAGCTACCCACTGACTTTCCGCTCTCAAGCGTTTCGCTCATACGAATTCTCTTGTCGAAAAAGAAACGCCCGGTTTGCGGCCGGGCGTTAAGAGTTTTTGTTCTTATTGCAGAGTCAGGCCTTCGCGCCCGCTTCGTACCACTTCTGAGTCCGGTTGACGATGCTGACAACCAGAAGCATGACCGGGACTTCAATCAAGACTCCGACAACTGTCGCAAGCGCGGCACCAGACTTAAAGCCGAAGAGGCTGATGGCCGTGGCAACGGCCAGCTCGAAGAAGTTGCTTGCGCCAATCAGGGACGACGGACCTGCGACGCAGTGGGCGACACCCAGCTTGCGGTTCAGCAGATAGGCGAGTCCCGAGTTGAAGAACACCTGAATCAAGATAGGCACTGCCAGCAGGGCGATGACCAGCGGCTGGTCGATGATGGCCTTGCCCTGAAAAGCAAACAGCAGGACCAGAGTCAGCAGCAGAGCGGAGATGGAATACGGGCCCAGCTTGCTCACGACGCGCTGGAAGTACCCGACGCCTTTCTTCAGCAGTAACTTCCGCGCAACCTGCGAAATCAGCACAGGCACCACGATGTACAGAGCCACTGATGTCAGCAGCGTGTCCCACGGTACGGTAATGGACGACAAGCCGAGCAGTAGCGCAACGACCGGCGCGAACGCCACCACCATGATGGCATCGTTTAGCGCCACCTGCGACAGGGTGAAGTATGGGTCGCCCTTGCAGAGCTGGCTCCAGACAAACACCATCGCAGTGCACGGTGCGGCAGCCAGCAGAATCAGCCCGGCGATATAGCTGTCCAGTTGTTCGACTGGCAGCATGGGCGCGAACAGGTGCCGTATGAACAGCCAGCCGAGCAGAGCCATCGAGAACGGCTTGACCGCCCAGTTGATGAACAGCGTGACACCAATGCCGCGCCAGTGGGATTTCACCTGGCCCAGAGCGCTGAAGTCAATCTTCAGCAGCATGGGGATAATCATGACCCAGATGAGAACCCCAACCGGGAGGTTCACCTGCGCATACTCCATCTGGCCGATGGCCTGGAATACGGCTGGCAGCGCTTGCCCCAGGAAAATGCCGACGACAATACAGAGCGCGACCCAAACGGTCAGGTAGCGCTCGAAGAAACCGATGGCCGGTTTCGTAGAGACCGGCGCGCTAGTGGTAGCGTTAGGCGTGCTCATTCGATTCCTCGACCGGGGTATCGCCAATCTTCTTCATTTCCTGCTGAATTGCAGTCTTGTCCAGTACGTTCAACGGAAGATTGGCGAATGAATTCACGCGTTGCATGATTTGCCGGAACACGCGCTCGAACACCGCACGCTTCTCAGCATCCGTGCCCTCGGCGGCGGCGGGGTCTTGGAAGCCCCAGTGGGCCGAGACGGGGTGTCCTGGCCAAATCGGGCAGACTTCGCCGGCCGCCTGGTCGCACACCGTGACGATGAAGTCCATCTGCGGAGCGCCTTCCACGGCAAACTCGTCCCAATTCTTGCTACGCAGGTTCGAGACGTCGTAGCCGGTTTTCTTGACCTGCTCGATAGCGAACGGATTCACCGTTCCGGACGGTTGGCTGCCGGCACTGAAAGTCTTGAAACGACCTTTGCCCATTGTCGCCAGCAGGGCTTCGGCCATGATGCTTCGCGACGTGTTGCCGGTGCACAGGAACAGGACGTTGTAGGTTTCTTTGCTCATTTGTTACGGCTCAGGAAGGTAATGGTGGTCGGTGCGGGCGCACAGCACGCGGAGGCGGAGGCAGTGGCCTCGGTCCGCGACTCGCCGAATGTGGGGATGGAATCGAGGGTGTGATACGACTCCCAGGCGATGCCTTGAGGGTCGACGGTCCAGTATTTGTCCGACTTGGCGTAACAGCAATTGGTACCGATTTGTTCTTCCATCGGAAGCTCTGCACCGGAGAGGCGCTCCTGCATCTCGCTGAGTTCTTCTTCCGAATCAACCTGCACGCCGAGATGGTCCAGGCCCACCTTGTGTCCGCGCTTGGAAATCGCGAAATTCACACGAGGGTCGTCAAGCATCCACTTTGCGTAGTCTTCCTTGGCGACAGTGGGCTCGCTCGCAAAGAGCGCCGAATAGAAGCGAATGCTCTCAGCAAGGTTTTCGACAGAGACATGTACGTGTAGTCGCTTCATCATTTCTCTCCACAGGCTTCGCAATCACCGGCCATGGCGGGCGCACAAGCATCCCCTTGGCAGCAGTTCTCGGTTAGATATCCAATGAGGTCGTTCATGGTTGCGTAGTTGGCGCTGTAGATGACAAACCTGCCGTCCTGGCGTGATACAGCGAGGCCAGCATGTGTCAGCTCCTTCAGATGAAAGGAAAGTGACGAAGGCGGGATGCCGGTTGCCTCAGCAATTCGACCGGCCGGTATGCCTTCGGGCCCCACGCGCACCAGGAGCCGATAGACCTCCAGGCGAGACCCGGCAGCAAGTGCAGCAAGCGCGGAGATAGCTTTATTCGTTTCCATGTTTCGACAATAGCGGAAATATCGTATAGTTGCAAATGAAGATTGTGTGAATGGGGCTGGCCGGTAAGTGGTTCCGGTGAGGAGTTTGACAGCGGTCAAGCCTGTTGCATCCCGCTTGACCGACACTGAAAAAGTCGGTCAGGAGTCGGCTGGTTCTGTGGGTGTGCCGCGGCACTTGTCGCTGATGCATACAACTCGCCACAGCTATGGGCACATCCCGATAGCAAGTTTTGATGGAGTTGGAAATGAAAAAGCTTGAAGTGTTTGACCCGGCCATGTGCTGTTCGACAGGTGTTTGCGGCGTGGATGTTGACCCGATACTTGCCCAGTTTGCCGCCGACCTGAAGTGGGTCGCGGGGCATGGCGTGACGGTGACCCGCTACAACCTTGGCCAGGAACCGCAAGCCTTCGTGGCCAATCCTGCTGTCGTCAAGGAGATGGAAGGCGGCATGGACCGTCTGCCCATCATCGCCATCGACGGCCATATCGTATCCACTGGTATGTATCCCTCGCGCCACCAACTGGCACAGAAGCTCAACATCGCGCTGACGGCGGCTGAGAAGCCCCATATTAGGGTGGGAGTCGGAGGCTGTACTCCCGGCTCGGGCTGCTGCTGAAGCGGAGGCGCTATGTCTCTACCAAGGACCAGTACCCGATTTCTCTTCTTTACCGGTAAAGGCGGGGTCGGCAAGACCTCGCTGTCCTGTGCCACTGGTTTGGCGCTGGCCGAGTCTGGGAGAACGGTGCTCATCGTCAGCACCGACCCGGCGTCCAACCTGGACGAGGTGCTGGGCGTGGGCTTGAGCCAGGTGCCGACGGCCGTACCGGGGGCAAGCGGCCTGTTCGCGCTGAACATCGACCCGGAAGCGGCGGCACACGGTTACCGGGAACGCATGGTGGCGCCTTACCGAGGCATCCTGCCGGCGGCCGCCATCCAGAGCATGGAAGAGCAGTTCTCCGGCGCGTGTACCGTCGAGATTGCGGCGTTTGACGAGTTCTCGAAGCTGCTGGGTGATCCGTCTGCCACGGCCGAGTTCGACCATGTCATTTTCGACACTGCTCCCACGGGGCACACGCTGCGGCTGCTGACGTTGCCTTCGGCTTGGGACGAATTCATCTCCTCGTCCACGAGCGGCGCTTCCTGCCTCGGCCCACTGGCCGGCCTGGAAAAGCAAAAGGCACTCTATGCCGCTACCGTCGAGCGGCTTTCCAGTGCGGATGAAACGACCGTCATCCTGGTCGCCCGGGCCGATACCGCGTCATTGCGCGAAGCCAACCGCACGCGCGCCGAACTGGCCGACCTTGGGATACGCAACCAGACTCTGGTCATTAATGGCATGTTCTCGGACGCGACCTCCGGCGACCCAATTGCGACCGCCATGGCGCAGCGGGCGACCGAGGCGTTGACCGACATGCCGGCCGAACTGGCGGGAATGCCGCAGACACGCATTCCGTTCCTGCCACGCGGGACCGTCGGGTTGGACGCGCTGCGCGAGATGGCCCACCCGGAGACCGTTGCTTCGCCGACCAGCCATGAGATGCCCGAAACCAGCTTACCGCCTGGTCTGAACGGCCTGGTCGAAAAGATGGCCTCCGCCGGCCATGGCGTCATCATGACGATGGGCAAAGGTGGCGTGGGCAAGACCACGGTGGCTGCCGCCATTGCCGTGGCGCTGGCAGGGAAGGGCCACCCGGTCGTGCTGTCGACGACCGACCCGGCCGCACATATCGCTACCACGATTGATGGTGCGATTCCTGGCCTGACAGTGTCTCGTATCGACCCAGCCCAGGAGGTTCGGCAGTACACCGAGGAAGTGCTCGCCAAAGCCGGCCAGCAACTTGACGCCGCCGGGCGCGCGATGCTGGAAGAAGACCTGCGTTCGCCGTGTACCGAGGAAATAGCGGTGTTCCGGGCCTTTGCTCGAACCGTGGACGAAGGTAAGAGCGGTTTCGTCGTGCTGGACACGGCCCCCACCGGTCACACCATCCTGTTGCTCGATGCCGCCGAGGCCTATCACCGGGAAGTCATGCGCACCCAAGGAGATATGCCAGAAGCGGTGCGACAGCTGCTGCCACGTCTGCGCGACCCCAGCTACACGCGGGTCCTTATTGTCACCTTGCCGGAGGCCACGCCGGTTCACGAAGCCGAGCGCCTGAGCAAAGACCTAGCCCGTGCAGGTATTGAGCCTTACGCGTGGGTCATCAACCAGTCGCTCCTGGCGAGTGGAACGACCCATCCCGTGCTGTGCCAGCGTGGTGCCTATGAGGTGCCGTTCATTCGCCGTGTCGCTGACCAGCTGTCGCGTGAATGCGCGCTGATACCGTGGCTCGCCGAGGCTCCGGTCGGGCGAGCGGGCCTGGAACACCTGGTCGCTCGGCAGCCTTACGTCGAGGCGCATTTATCTGCAGTGAGGTAACACCGTGAAGACACTATCCATCGTTTGGCAACGTCTCGTCTCCAGCGGGGGAACCTGCCCACGGTGCGCAGGCACGGGTGATGAGGTCGAGCGGGCGTACCGGCAACTGCGCAAACAGCTGATACCGCTGGGTATCAAGCCGGTACTGGAAATCCGCGAGATTGACCAAGCCGCCTTCAAAGCCAACCCGTCAGAGTCCAACCGCATCTGGATTGCAGGAAGGCCGATGGAGGAATGGGCCAATGCATCTGTCGGTAGCAGCCCCTGCTGTTCGGTCTGCGGAGACTCGGAATGTCGCACCGTCGACGTTGGCGGCACCTCGTACGAGGTTGTCCCGGAGGAACTGATGGTGAAGGCCGGGCTCATTGCCGCGTTGACAATAAACGCAGGACAAGATAGCCGATGAGGTGCAGGTTCGGGAGAGGCCTTGCAAGGTGCTGCAAGCCCTTGATTTGTAAACCAGTCGTTGGCCACTCTCCTGTGTCCTTACATCGGCCCTTAAACGACACACTGGTGCAAGGCGTTAGCCGACCTATGAATTTACGCCTAAATCCTGAATTTCACTGGACTCTTGCTGAGGAAAAAGTTTTTGGTAAGCGTAGATAACGCGCTTAGCCTTTTCAGGCCTGAGTCGTCTCCTTCCGGCCAGCCAAGCTCAAAATAGCGAGGAACGCGAGCGGAACCAACACCAGGCTGTAGCTAACTACTTTTCAGGTGCAAGGCTCCGAGCATTCGCAGGATGGAGCGGGAGACACGTGGATTTCGTTTTTGCCGGGGGCCTTGTCCTGAACGTAGTCGGTGCCGTCGCGTAACGCTGCTTCAGCCCTCGCCAGTTCTCGGCCAAGGTAGGCCGCATGGTCGAGTCGACTGATTAACCCAGCTTCGATGACCGAACTGTAGAGCGCTGTTGGAGAAGCCCCCTCAAAGACACGGGTCAAAACGCCAGCATTCGAGTAGTGCTCCAACACGAGGCGTTTGCTACGGTCATCCGGATAGAGGACGAAGTAGCCGGCCGGGTCAGAAATCAGGCCAACCGGCTCAACAGCTTCCTCCACCGCGACACAGGAGGTGTCATTAACAACGTCGGTGCAGGCACCGGGGTCTCTTATGGCCGCATCTGCAATACAAGCGGTAATGGTTTCCACGTCGGTTTCACCGATTTGGTCGATGACTTCTATCCTGCGACGGAAGATTTCTACGTGCTCGCGGGAGACGTTCTTGATGACGGGGCGCTTACCCCGCGCCTCGAGGATGCGTCCATTCTCGTCAATCCCTTTGCGCATCAGGCTCAACAGGGACTGACCCGGCAAGTGACCAACAGCTTTGCGCGTATCCTCCCCGCAGACCACCAGGAAACGCACATTTGGGTTCGGCAGGAGATTGCGAATGAGGTGCTCGATGCCGAGATTCTCGGTATGAAGTGTCCCAACGATTGCCAGACCAGATGGTTGCGCCGAGGCGAGGTGCGAAACCAACTCGTCGGAATTCAGGGCACAGACGGCCACCGGGGCATGGAAACGTAGTACGTGATAGTCGCCCGGTAAGGGGGGCCATCCCTCACGAACGACAGGCTCAGCCGTCGCACAACAACTCGCCTCTGCCAGACCGGGGTCGATTTCAGCGGCAGCATTCGCGGCTACCGCTGGCCAGCAGGTCTCACAGCCCAGGCAGTCGTAACGCCTGGCCTCGAACAAGCCTTGTGCCTCTTCAATCAGCCCAGGCAGGAACCCCATTAATTTCTCTGAGCCCGCGAAGCTTTGCACGGCGTCTTGATAGCAGCCGCAGCGATGGCATTTTGTGGCCTGCATCGCATTGCGCAGTTCAGACTCCACCGTTGCTACCGCCGATTCTGCCGTCATCGTAGCCTCCACCAACGTCGCCCCACAGACCGACCCAGCGCATGCGTGACTACCATGACAGTCTACGCTTTTGACCAACCACCTGTTCGCGACCGTCCTGCTATAAACATGTCTTATGAGGCACTCGCAACTGGCGCGTTGCGATACCTCTTGTTGGGGCCTTACTAATGCAAGCTCGCGCCAAGGGTTGCAGAAAGGCCGCCTTGCCTATCTGCCTGCTTGTGCCAGCACAGTTTGCGGTGCGGCGGCAGAACAAGCATGAAATCATCCGCTGGGAGCGCAGCCCTAGAGACTTGGTGGGCCTGGGTTGCCACCAAGGACGCTCTCGACCGCCCCAGAGATCCGCGCCGAGCGCTCACTGATGCCGGGTCGCACCATGGTACGAGAGGGGTCAACCTCAACAATCTTGTCTCGTATTGAGACGTCAGCTCCAGTATGCGATAGGCCGCGTAGCCAGCCCGTCAAAGGCGCAAGCACCGGTTGTTCGTTGAGGTATGCCACGAGTTCTCCCTGTCGGACCTGGCTACCAAGTTCCTTGACCTCACGGAAGCGACCGGAGATTGCCGCATAGACGAATCGCTCTCTACCCGCCCCACCGAGGGGGCGCGGCTCACCGCTAAAAAGCGTGGTGCCACCAGAATGCACAACACTTCCCAGTGAAGCGCCCCACTGGGACTCAACTGCCACGTGGACCGTCTCGCCTGCGGCGAACCCGGGCCCAATACCGATTGTGAGTGGCGCCCAGGCGCGAATGTCCGGCGAAGTAAGCCGTTTGCGAAGCCGGGCGTCAACCAGTACAGAGGGGCGAAATGCGTCCAGCAGTACATCCAACGGCATCATTGTCAGCACCAGCCCCTCAGCCTGAGCCAGGGTGTCGACGCGGCGGCAGACGACCCCTTCGAGCATACTTTGCCCTTCAAAGCAGGCATCTACATAGCACGACCTCCGACGCGCATAGCTGGGGGCGGGACGGTCCCACAGCGCCGTTCGCCATCCGGCCAAGAACAGCGCACGCGCAATGGCGCTTCCCACTTCCCCACATCCCAATACGAGAATTCCATCCATGTTGCACCGATATGTTGCTGCTAACATATCGCAGTACACTAGGTCGACTTATGGGTAGGTACTATGGAATCGAGCCTGAAGCGGGACCAGTGGAAGCAAGGATTGCGGCTTCAATCAAGGCTGGAGTGGCTATTGGTCCCGGCAAGGCCAGCCTGCTGGAGGCAATTGAAA
>NZ_JFJV02000112.1:0-3423 GCF_000611145.1 Cupriavidus sp. SK-3
AATCTATTACCGGCCGAAAGGTTTTATGCGCAGTCTCAAATCCCACTCGCGATAGGCAAAGGTTCTCGGTCGTAGGAACTGTACATAAAAGTTTGGACAGGATGTGGAGGCCCGCAACCAACAAACGGCGTGCGTAACCTCCTCGGTCCTACAGCGAATGGAGCCATTCGAGCAGCGTTTTGTTCTGCTGCCACGATGGGAACTTTGGAAGCGGCGCACCGTCACTGACTTTCTCGAGCGCTTTGCGCTTCATCTCAAGATTTGCGCGAGCATAGATCTCGGTAGTCTTCACATCGACGTGACCCAGGAAGTCGCGGATGATCTCGAGCGGGACGCCACTTTGCAGCAGGTGCATTCCCTTTGTGTGCCGCAGGCTGTGGGGACTCACCCGCTGCGTAAACTCGGGGTGACTTCGTCGTATAGGAATCACATACTTTTCGAGAAGATACCGCACACCCGAGCGCGATAACCGTGTGCCTTGCCGGTTCTGGAAGAGTGGCTTGTCGGTCTGTTCAGGGCGATCGAGGTTGTTATCGCGTCGATACTGGCGCAGCAGTTCGACAGTCGAGTCCATCAGGGGCACGGCGCGTAGCTTTCGACCCTTTCCCATGAGTCGTACCTGCGACGGAGGATCCAGGCGCACGTCGCCAGCGTTCAGGTCAATCAACTCCTGTACCCGGGCGCCGGTGTCATAGAGTACGCTTAACATTACTGCATCTCGGCGGCCCTCAGACGTACGCAGATCCGGTTGAGCGAGAAGCTGTGCAAGGTATTCCTTGGAGAGATAATCGACGCTGGGGCGCGGCTGTCGCCGCAGCGGAATGGCGAGGACCTGCTGGCATTGCAACAGTTGCTCGGGCACTTCCGACTGTACGTAGCGGAAGAACGCGTGTAACGCCGCGAGGCGATGATTCTGCGTGCTGACAGAAACGTGCCGGTCGGTTACCAGGTGATCAAGGAATGCCTCAACAAGGGGTACGTCGATCTGTGCCAGAGACAGACGCTCCAGTGCGATTCCTCGCACGTCGCGACAGAATCGCAGCAGCAGGGTGAAGACGTCGCGATAAGCCTTGATCGTGTTGGGGCTTAGGTTGCGCTGTGCGGCCAGATGATGCGTCAGGAAGTCGGTCAGGAGCATGGAGAAGTCCGTTGGTTTCATGATCCATTCCTCCGCGGGATGACATCACCGAAGACGGCGCTGGTGCGCGCCGTGATCTCCGGAAACAGTTCAGCTATCAGGTGCAGGTAGCGCTGCGTTCCGACAAGAGACCGATGTCCCATGTAGGTCGCCAGTACCGGGAGCTTTGCATCGAGGTCAGCCCCCTCGCGGCACCAGCGCAGCAAGGCATGTGCGGCAAATGTGTGCCTCACATCATGTACGCGCGGCCCTTTGCCTCTGCCGCCGTGCGTGATTCCGGAGCGCAACAGGAGGTCCCGGAATACCCAGTAGACCGCTTCGAGACTGTACGGTCCGTCGGACGGTGAAGGAAAGAAGTACGCTTCGGGCGACCGGTCCCCCATGATTCCCGCATACCTGCGAAGGCGCTGCACCAGCGGCAAGGCTGGAGGCACGAGGCGGTCCTTCCCGAATTTGGCCTCACGCACCGTCAGGATACCCCGGTCAAGGTCCACATCGGCCACGCGAAGGTGCAGCACCTCGCCAAGACGCAGCCCACAGCCATACAGTAGCCGGAATACTTCCGGCATGATGAGATGGCGCATTGGCGATCGCGCGGTCGGCACGAGCTGGTCGGCCGCGTGGAGCAACCGGTTGATCTCGGCGTGGGTCAGGATGCGTGGCGAGAAACCATCTGCATTTCTTACTGTCAGAGATCGAGCTGGCACGTCAGCGGAATATCCCTGCCGGCACATGAATAGGGCGAATTGGCGAACCGCACAGATGCGATGATCGTGGGTGCCCCTACACTCGTGGGGCTGTTTGGAGAGCCACTTGCGACTAATCGAGCGCGGTAGCTCGCATTGCGATAGTCCTTCATCGCACAGAAAGCGATCAAAGCGCGCCAGCAATCGGGCGGGCTCATCATATCGGTAACCACACGCCCGTCTCTCCTGGACAAACTGTTCCATGAGCGAGCCGACAGCGCTTCGGAACCGTCCCTTGAATGATCTACTCGTCATGGCGCATCTCCTCGGTGTTCAGCGCGGCCGTGCGCAGCGCTTCCACGTTGGTCTTGGCGTAGATCAACGTCGACGCCGTCGACGCGTGCCCCAGGATGTCGCTGATGACTTGAAACGGCGTCTGTTCATGGAGCAGTCGCGTCGCGAGAGTGTGGCGTAGCGAGTGCAATCCGTGACGTTGTGGAGTCCGGAAGCGAATACCGGCACGGGCCTTCCAACTCTCGACGACGTGATACAGGTTATCTGTCTCACAGAAGGGTTGGAAAGGCGCATTCAATGTGAGGAACACTTCTCGATGACCCGATTGAGGACGGGCCAATCTCAGATACTCAATCAGTGCTTCGCCAACTTCTTCCGTTAGTGGCAAGCAAAGAGGTGCTAGGGTCTTCGACTGCTTAATCTCTATGGTGGCTGTATCCCATTTCAGATCGTCGAGGGATAGTGTCCGAATGTCGCTCGCTCGCAATCCAAGGCGACAGGCCAGCAGAAGGATCGCGTAATCGCGCTTTCCTTTGGGCGAGGTTCTATCAACGACTTCGAGCAGCCTAGTCACGAGTTCCGGGTCCCAGACCGATGGAACAGTCGCATCTCGGGGAACGTGGACTACTGGCAATACATGGCTGAGATCCTGCTGCAGAAGTCCTCGCAGCAGAAGAAACCGCAGAAAGCCGCGCACATCGGAAACGATTCGCGAGACGGACTTGGCCACCAGGCGATGTTGCGAGGTCACAAAGGCGCAGAGATCGGGCGGCTGTATCTGATCAAAAAACGTGATGTTCCTTGAACCAAGGAAATCCGCGAATATCGCGATCTCACGCATCCGCTCGCGAAGGGTCGTTGGGCGAAGATGAAGGCGATCCCGGCAGTACAGTTCATAGTCACGCAATGTCGTGCTCATGGGCGCCGGGACCTGTATCTTCTGCATGTCGGTGACGGTGCGTTCAATGTGCCCGTCATGCGCAAAGTCCTCCAGAACCTTGAGGGCAAACACGATATGCCGTCGCCACCCCTGGCGTGAGTTTAGGCGTTCACCCTCACGCATCTGATACGCGGTGCAAAACTGTTTCGCCAGCATCTGTGAGTACGCATCTCCCAGGCTCATCTCGTGACAAAACACGATGAGATGTCGCCAGACTACGCGATAGCGCCCCAGCGATCGTCTGCTGTAGTGAAGCCTTTCCAGTTCGCCCACGGCACCGGCAATGACCTGCTCCAACGGAAGGCGGCTTGAAACTTGATGGGTGGAATGCTCCATGATCGAGCTCCTCACAACGGCGGCCCCCC
>NZ_JFJV02000113.1:0-554 GCF_000611145.1 Cupriavidus sp. SK-3
GCCCCGAACGACACTCACCTCTTGGTGCGCCGGACTACCACGTCCAGCTAACCGGCCACCTTGCCGGAGTCCACTTCTTCCTGTCCTTTAGCGATGCCAACCGATCAGCCCTGAGCATGGAAGCGATGCGTCCTGACTGTCCGCTATGCGAACACGCCGGCGTTCGCCTTGCGTGCCGCTGCGCGGCCATCCACCCGGTGCATCGTCCTGATGCCAGCACTCGTTCGCCAGGATTGTTGTCCTCGCGCTCGTGGCTGCTGCCGTGGTGGGTGATTCCTGTTGCGCCGTTTTGGTACCGGTAGCGCCCCCCGGATCGTCATGCTCTCAAGAGCTTGCGTCAGTCACGTCCGTGACCCGCAAACGGCTCCCCGCCCCGAAGCCAGATCATCTCCGCCGCTGTGTGTCGGGCTTCGTGATCCGTGCCCAGCCTGTGGCTGAAGGGACGTCTCCTATCGATGGCGATTCCTCGAACACTGTCCGGTGTCCGGCTTCGGAATCGTCCTCACTACGGTCTACTTTCGCAAACAGACCGCCAATCGGCTTGGTATCGCGGT
>NZ_JFJV02000114.1:0-2226 GCF_000611145.1 Cupriavidus sp. SK-3
ATGCACTATATTTTATGACACAGTAAGACTAGAGTACCGCGCTATTTTTTGCGGCGAACTGCGTCGTGCCGACTTGGAGGCCCGTTTCGGAATCAAGGCCGCAGCGGCAACGCGGGACATCATCGCGTACCGTCATATGGCGCGGGACAATCTCTTCTATGATGGCTCGGCCAAGGCCTACGTGCCCACCAAAGCCTTCAGCCGGTGTTTTCCTTCGATTCTGCCCGCATTCTCTCTTGGTTAACACTGGGCTTTGGCGATGGGCTCAACCTCAAACTGCGTAGAGCAGTACACGGCGAATCGGTGCATGCCATTGGCAAGCCACGCCTGGATGTGGTGGCCGAGGTCACGCGTGCCATCTACAAAAGTAGCGCTGTCGAAGTTTCCTACCTGTCACTGACGTCCGGGGCGAGCGAGCGCGAGCTAGTGCCCCACGCTCTTGTGGACAACGGCATCCGTTGGCACGTGAGAGCCTTCGACCGTGCCAGTCAGCGCTTTTCCGATTTCGTGGTGTCTAGAATGACGTCCGCGAAACAAGTTGTTGGCGACCCTGCTGACGAGGAGTTGCGGCGGGCGGATGCTCAGTGGGCACGGATCGTTGATTTGGAACTAGTGCCGCACCCGGGACTGAAACACCCGGACGCAATCCAAGCGGATTACGGTATGAATGACGGTGTTCTGCGTGCGCAAATTCGTGCCGCGGTCGTTGGTTATGCGCTCCGTCGCTGGCAAGTCGATTGCAGCTCGGATCATTCGCTTGATCCCAACGAGCATCATCTGTGGTTACGCGATACGCCAACCTTGTACGGGGTGGAGAGTGCGGCCATGGGACCCGGCTACCGCCAGCAAGGCGCTTAACTCCTTGGCCAATGACACCTGTTGTCAGTTGTCTATGTGTCAGGTGTAGAGCTCTCAAGCTCAGCCAACTTCTCTCCGAGCGTGGCGACGATCCAAGACACAAACTCGGACCATCCATCCTGGCTAATCGCGGTGCCATTTGGACCCACTATCAGCACGCAATCCTTCGAGTCGCACTCAACCAACTCTGGATGCAGCGCTAGCCAGCGCCCGATCGGAGCCTCGAGTTCGTATGGCACATCCTTCAGGTGAAGATAAGTCGTGGTCGAATGGCGGAAGTACGGGAGGCCTACGGGCAACCATCGCCCCAAAAGACGCAATTTTTGTTGAATTGCCATGGTTTGTCGCCTCTGCTTGTCGGAGTAGTACCGTCGTCAACGCATCTTGCTTCTGGGCACCAGACCTTCATCATGTGGCGTGGTTACCATCGTTGAGCAATCGTTCCAAGGTGCCTTCACGCCAACCCGCCTATGAAGGCCGTGCCGGCACGTGCCAGTCAGACGTGGCGACGAGATCAAGCACCCCGTTGGACAATCTCACCCCATGAATGCATATTTGATGACATGGTTCGCTTAACGGGTGCGACTACACTCAGAGCTATCCCCACAACCTGCATTGGTCTCGCAATGTCCCGTTCGACATCATAGACGCGCGCGATCGTTTTATAGACTACAGGCTCGCCCGATATAGAGCGCGAGAACTCCCTTAACTCCACATCGTAGTTGCCGGTTAATTCTGAGCCCGTTTCATCGTTGCTGATCTCCAACTCTCCCAATACGCTTGCTCTCTGTTCGTCGCCATCCGGTATCAGCTCTACAGTAACTCGCAGCATTTCATTCCTAGGAAATGTATTATTAGGGGGCTTCCGCCCTGATTGGACCTATTACTGTATAAACTTGGGCTTCCGCCTCAGGCACGCAACGTTATCAGAATGCTCGTTTTCCTTGATACCGAATTTACCGACCCGATTGATTGTGAGCTTATCAGCATTGCGTTGGTGGCGGAGGATGGCCGCAAATTCTACGCCGAGGTTCTGGACTTCGATCGAAGCAAATGTAACCAATTCGTTCGTGCAGCCGTACTGTCTCAACTGAGCAAAGTCGAAGGGGCGGAGGTCGTTAGAGATGAACTCCCTTCAAGGCTTCGCACCTGGTTCACGGAACTGCCTGACGACGTGATCATAGGATGCGACAATTTCACCGACTGGGAGCTGTTAATCGATATCTTGGGCGATGAGCTTCCATCGAACTTGAGAGGTAGGTTTGATCTTGGCAACTGGCTTGGTTTGCCAGGCTGGAAGGAAGCAGGAACGGCCTACCATGAATCGCCCGGCAGAACGTGGCACCATGCGCTCCACGACGCCATGGC
>NZ_JFJV02000115.1:0-202 GCF_000611145.1 Cupriavidus sp. SK-3
CGCTCAAAGAAGCAGCGACCACCCCAGCAGGCAGAGCAATCAGGCTATTCGGCGGCGGTGATTCCGTCGTGCGGGCGGTGACTTCGGCTGGCATGTTCTACCGGTTTCAACGGCTACACCCCTGCGCGCCACACGGGTTTCGTGGTGCAGCCCCTGATCGCACACCCTAGCGCCCATTCGGCCATCTGCCGTTCGCGGTGCA
>NZ_JFJV02000115.1:330-690 GCF_000611145.1 Cupriavidus sp. SK-3
CATCGGCCATCTTCGTTTCGGCGTGGGCACCGTGGCCCGGGGTCAGCGAACACGGAAGAATCTGCCGATGATGTTGTGCGATTCGCTATCACTTCATGAGCGAGGCCGCAGGCGAGTGAGCGCGGCCACCGCGCCCACCACGAAACCCATCATTGCGAAGTCGCGCGGCACCCACCCCCACGAACGGCAGGGACAGAACAATCGCCGCGCGTGCCGTCAGAGACAAAACCACGAAACCAGTAAATCTCGAAGAATCGTGGTCCGTTGCACCGCGAACGGCAGATGGCCGAATGGGCAGGGCGCCCGCCATCAGGGGCCGCACCACGAAACCCGGAAATTGGCAGCGTCGTGGCCCTTCAA
>NZ_JFJV02000116.1:0-7326 GCF_000611145.1 Cupriavidus sp. SK-3
ACCGGCGTCCCCCGCAGGGGGATGTCGTATGCTGTTGGGCGCAAAAACCAACGCCGCTAAAAAAACACCAACCCCAACAGCACACCACTCCCCCCACCCCTCAATCAAACGTAATGGCATCCCGCCGATCAACCCGATCCAAATGCGGCAAACCATTAAAACTCAGCAACCGCAGCATCCCACGCCCAGAAATAATCTCGCAAAAAGCCGTATTCCGAAACTGCAGATTCAACTCAATCGCAGTCTGCGCAGGCGCACCCGGCAAATCCGCGGTAGCCCGCCCGATAGCCCCGCCAGAACTAACAACCAACACCGCATCGTCTCGCGAAGCCCCGTCCGTGGTATGCAACAAACTATTGTTGAGCGGCCGTAGAGTTGTGGTGGTCGTTGGGGGTCTTCGCTGTTTTTTTGCGGCGTTGGCCTTTGCACCCAACAGCGTACGGCGCCCCCCCGCAGGGGGGATGTCGTATGGCTGTTGGGTCCAAAAACCAACACCGAATCTATGCCTCTAAGCCACCACCAAAAAAGCCCACCTCACTCCGCCTTAGCCCCCGACTCCCTCACCACCTTCGCCCACTTAGCAATCTCCACCTTTTGATAAGCAGCCAACTTCTCCGGCGCCCCAAGAATAGGATCCAACCCAAGCGTCTTCAACTTGGCCTGCACATCCGGCAACTGATAAATCCGATTCAGCTCGGTATTGAGCTTGGCAATCACATCCTTAGGCGTATTCGCCGGCGCGAAAATCGCAAACCACGAATCCGCGTCAAACCCCTGCAACCCCTGCTCCGCCAGCGTAGGAATATCCGGCGCCGACGCCGAGCGCTTGGCACTGGTCACCCCTAACGCCCGCACCTTGCCTTCCTTGATCACCGGCAGCGCCGAAGGCAGGTTGTCGAACATCATGGAGATATGCCCGCCAAGCAGATCGGGAATCGCCATGGCACGGCCTTTATAGGGAACATGGGTGAGCTTCACCCCGGCCAGCGAGTTGAACATTTCGCCCGCCACGTGCGGCGAGGTGCCGACACCCGGCGTGCCGAAGGTGAGGCTGCCCGGCTTGGCCTTCGCCAGCGCGATCAGCTCCGCCACGTTCTTGGCAGGCACGGAGGGGTTGACCACCAGCACGTTCGGCGTGGACGCGACCAGGATCACCGGCGCGAAATCCTTGACCATGTCATATGGCATCTTGCTGTAGAGCGCACCGTTGATGGAGTGCGTGCCCACGGTGCCGAGCGCCAGCGTGTAGCCATCGGGCGCGGCATGCGCCACGGCTTCGGCGCCGATGTTGCCGCCGGCGCCGGGCTTGTTGTCCACCACCACCGGTTGCCCCCAGGATGGTGAAATCTTTTCCGAGAAGATGCGCGCCAGGATGTCGGGCGCGCCGCCGCTAGGGAAACCCACCACCATCCGGATCGGCTTGGAGGGATAGGTATCGGCCTGGGCCGATGGCACGGCGAATGCGGCGCAGGTGGCCAGCACGGCCGCTGCGAAAGAGGTGATGCGCATGGTATGTCTCCCGATGACTGGATTTGTTTTTTTGGTACCAGAGCTTGTCCCGCAAGCCGCCGCCGGACGGGCGCGACAACTCGTGCCTGTCCGGCGGCGGCGTTAGCTCAGCATGATGCTATGGCGCGGATTTCACGCCACGCTCACACTACCGTGCCGCCGAACTCCGCCATCACTTTATCGTGCAGGCGGCGCATTCCCTTTAGCCAGCGATCGTAATCCTGTCCCTTGCGCTGGTAGTACTCGAGCACTTCCGGATGCGGCAAGATGAGGAAGCGTTCGTCCTTCACCCCTTCCAGCGTTACCTGTGCCACATGCTCGGGCGTGACCGAGCCCGCCTGCAGGAAGCCCTTGCGATCGCCGTCCTCGCCGAACAGCATGCGCGTCTGCACGCCCTGCGGGCAGATGCAGCTGACCTTGATGCCGCGATCGCCATAAGTGATCGACAGCCACTCGGCAAAACCGATGGCAGCGTGCTTGGTCACGGCATACGGCGCCGAGCCGATCTGCGACAACAGCCCGGCGGCCGATACGGTGTTGACGAAATAGCCATCGCCACGCGCCAGCATCTGCGGCAGCACCGCACGCGCGGCGTGGATGTGGGCCATGACGTTGATCTCCCAGATGCGCTGCCACTCCTCGGCGCTGGCATCGAGGCCCTTGCGCAGGATGATGCCGGCATTGGAGCAGAACACGTCGATCTGGCCGAAGCGCTGCGTGGCTTCGTCGGCCAGCGCCTGCACCGCGGCGGCATCGGCCACGTCGACCTGTTGCGCGAACACCTGGCAATCAGGGCTGGCCTTGGCCAGTTCGGCGGCCACCTCTTGCGCGCCCCTGGCGTCCAGGTCGGCCACTGCCACGCCACGCGCACCGCCGGCGGCAAAAGCCAGTGCCAGCGCGCGTCCGATACCGGTCGCCGCGCCGGTCACCACCACGGTCTTGTTGCGAATCTCCATCTTTGTCTCCTTTGTTTGCTATGTCTGTATTGCCAGCTAGATGTGCGGCCCCCGGGCCGCGAGAATGCGATACGTAACGATGGTGACGGTGGTGGCGATGCTATCCGCGCCCCTGCCACAAGCGGGCCTGCAGCGCATCCGCCAGTTCGCGGATGCGCGGGCCCAGGTTGCCGTCGAGGATTTCCGGCGTGAGCCGGGTGGCCGCGCCGCCGATATTGATGGCCAGCACTTCCGCGCCGCCTTCGAGCACCACCGGCGCCGCCGCGCCGCTCACGGTGCGGTCCCACTCGGCGTGCGCCAGGCAGAATCCACGCCTGGCGTAGTCTCGCAGCGCGCGCTCGAGCTTGATGCGGATGGCTGGCCAGCGCGCCCCGTAGTGACGCTCGAGGTCAGCCATCACGGCAGCGCGCCGCGTCGGCTCAAGCCCCGCCAGCCAGGCCCGTCCGATGGCGGAAGTGGCGGTGGGCAGGCGCGAGCCCGGCGCCAGCCGCATGACCAGCGCGCCGCGCGGCTGGCATACCTCGAGGTAGACCATCTCGTGGCGGTCCGATGTCGCCAGCGCGACCGTGCAATCGGTGGCAAACGCCAGCGACTGCATCAGCGGCTGCGCGATCTCGCGGATGCCCGAACCGGCCAGGTAGCGCTGCCCGAGCACCATCGCGCCCTGGCCGAGCCGGTACTTCTCCAGCGAGGCGGAATAGACCAGGTAGCCCAGGCTGGTCAGCGTGAAGGTCAGGCGCGAAACGGTGGGACGCGGAATGCCGGCGCGGCGGGCCAGTTCGGCATTGCCCAGGTAATCGTCGTGCGGGCCGAAGGCGCGCAGCAGGTCAAGGCCGCGCGCCAGCGCGGTGACGAAATTGCGGTCGTCTCGATCGGTATCCTGCGCCTCGGCACCGGGCTGCGCATTGACTGCAGCGACAGCAGCAAGCGGCGCTGCGGCGGGAGAATGCGGGATCGACGAGGTGCGTTTCATACGTGGCGAGGACGCTGGGCAACGGCTGGTGAAGAACGTGCCTGTGGCCGCCATGAAAAGGCTGCGGACAGAGGCGCGCCGGCTATTTCGCTGTGCGGAAGACAATTCCGTATTTCTTGACTGTGCCTCAGGCCGTATGCAACAGTCAATGAAAACGAACGATCGTGCTGGAACGTGACTACGGCGACATGCGTAGCACGCTTCACGGTACACGACGACACCGGCACCCGGGGCCTGCCTGAGCAGGCCATTCCGCATCGCACAGGAGACAACGCATGCAGCACACCTTTCAACAAGCCGCACCGCCTCGCGGCTGATTCCCGCCCCAGCCTGACCAAGCGGCCCCGCCTTCAGCGCGCGGCGCCGCCACTTTCGCGCAGCCCGCGCCGCGGTTTGCGTGCCTTCGTTCGTGTTTGCAAAAGTCGCATGAGGTAAGCCCGTGACATTGTTTCTCCAACAAGTCCTGAACGGCCTGACGCTGGGCGGCGTGTACAGCCTGGTGGCGCTGGGCCTGACGCTGGTCTACGGCATCCTGCACGTGCCCAATTTCGCGCATGGCGCCTTCTACATGGCAGGCGCCTACGTCTCGTACTACATGATGACGTCGCTTGGCGTGAACTACTGGCTGGCGATGGGCGCTGCCGCCATCGCGGTGGCGGCGCTGTCGATGCTGGCCGACCGGCTGGTGTTCCATCCGCTGCGCAACGCGCCTGAACTGCACGACATGATCGCCGCCATCGGCATCATGCTGTTCCTGGAGGCTGGGGCGCAGGCACTGTGGGGCGCGGACTTCCATCGCATGCCCACGCCCTACGGCCAGATGGTCGAGGTGCTGGGCCTGACCGCGCCGGCGCAACGGCTGCTGATCATCGCCGCAGCGTTCGGGCTGATGGTGCTGCTGCACCTGTTCCTGACGCGTACCGTCACCGGCTCCACCATCGTGGCGATGGCGCAGAACCGCGAGGGCGCGGCGCTGGTGGGCATTGACGCCACCCGCGTCACGCTGCTGGTGTTCGCCATCTCCGGCGCGCTCGCCGCGATTGCCGCCACGCTGTACGCGCCAATCAACCTGGTCTATCCGAGCATGGGCAACCTGGTCATCACCAAGGCCTTCGTCATCATCATCCTCGGCGGCATGGGCAGCATTCCCGGCGCCATCGTCGGCGGGCTGATCATCGGCATGGCCGAGAGCTTCGGCGGCTTCTATGTCTCGACCGACTACAAGGACATCATCGCCTTCGTGCTGCTGGTGGCCATCCTGTCGATCCGGCCCCAAGGCCTGTTTGCAAGCAAGGCCGCATAAGGAGCGCACCATGAGCAATGTATTGCAAGGCAAGACCGGCTGGGCGCTATTGCTGGCGCTGGCCATCGTGTTCCCGCTGGTTACGCCCAACAGCTACTACCTGACGGTGATGACGCTGGCCTTCATCTACGCCATCGCCACGCTGGGGCTGAACCTGATCACGGGCTATACCGGCCAGCTCAACCTGGCGCATGGCGGCTTCATGGCGATCGGCGCCTATACGCTGGGCATTCTCACCGTGGACCACCAGGTGCCCTTCTGGGGCGCGTTCGTGCTGTCCGGCGTGGTGTGCATGGCGGTGGGCTACCTGGTCGGCGTGGTGTCGCTGCGCCTGAAGGGGCATTACTTCTCGATCTTCACGCTGTGCATCGGCTACATCATCTACCTGCTGATCGAAAAATGGGAAAGCCTCACCCATGGCACCGTTGGCCTGATCGGCATCCCGGTGCCGGCGTCGGTGGGGCCGCTGGTATTCGACAACGTGCAGGCGCAGTACTACCTGGTGCTGTTCTTCCTGGTGGCGGGCACTTTCCTGATGCACCGCATCGTGACCTCGCTGCTGGGCCGCAGCTTCATGGCGGTGCGCAATAGCGACGCGCTGGCCGAGGCGCTCGGCATCAACCTGATGCGCACCAAGGTGCTGTCGTTCGTGCTGTCGGTGGGCTATGCCGGCTTTGCCGGCGCGCTGTACGCGGGCCAGGTGCGTTTTCTCGGACCCGATATCGCGCGCACCGACCTCACCTTCGACATGGTAATGGCGATGCTGGTGGGCGGCACCGGCACGCTGCTGGGGCCCCTGCTGGGCGCGGTGCTGGTACCGTGGGTCACGCAGACGCTGCAGTTCCTGCAGGACTACCGCATGCTGGTGTTCGGGCCGGTGCTGATCCTGCTGATCATCTTCGTGCCGGACGGCATCGTGGGCTCGTGGGCGAAACGCCAGGCACGCCGCGCCGCCGCCGCGCGGCGCGGCGGCAAGAGCCGCGCGCAACCAGCCGGCACGCCCGTCGTCGCCAACCCGAATGCCAACGCCGCAAATGCCGCCAACGCAGGGGCCGACCATGCTTGAGATTCGCAATCTGACCAAGAAATTCGGCGGACTGACCGCCGTGCACGATGTTTCGATCACCTTCGAGACCGGCCATATCAACGCCATCATCGGCCCCAACGGCGCCGGCAAGACCACCTTCTTCAACCTGATCGCCGGCACCCACGCACCCAGCTCCGGGCAGATCCTGCTCAAGGGGCAGGACGTGGCGGGCCTGCGCGCCGACCAGATCGCGCGGCTGGGCGTAGCACGCACCTTCCAGGCCACGCACCTGTTCGACCGGGCCACCGTGCTGGACAACCTGATCGTGGGCCACCGGCTGCGTACGCACTCGGGACTTGCCGACGTGATCTTCAACACGCGCCGGCTGCGCGAGGAAGAACACCTGTGCCGCGCCAAGGCCGAGGAGGCGCTGGACTTCGTCGGCCTCACGCACCTCGCGCACGAAGTGGCCGCGGACATCACGCAGGAGGAGCGCAAGCGCGTGGCCTTTGCGCTGGCGCTGGCCACCGATGCCGAACTGCTGCTGCTCGACGAGCCCGCCGGCGGCGTCAATCCGGAAGAGACCGTGGGCCTGGCCGAACTGATCCGCAAAATGGTCCGCCACGGCAAGACGGTCTGCCTGATCGAACACAAGATGGACATGATCATGCGGCTGGCCGACAAGATCATGGTGCTCAACTACGGCGAGAAAATCGCCGAAGGCACGCCGGCGCAGATCCAGCGCGATCCGCAGGTCATCGAAGCCTACCTGGGAGCCGACCATGTTGCAGCTTGAACGCGTTTCGCTTTCCTACGGCAGTTTCCGCGCCCTGGACAACATCACGCTGAACGCCAGCGCCGGCGAGCTGGTGGTGCTGCTGGGCGCCAACGGCGCCGGCAAGAGCTCGATCTTCCTGGCGCTCAGCGGCATTCAGCGCACCAGTGGCGGCAGCATGCGCTTCGACGGCCGCGAACTCGCCGGCATGAAGCCCTCGCAAATCGTGCAGGCCGGGCTGGTGCATTGCCCGGAAGGCCGCAAGCTGTTTCCCGCCATGAGCGTGCAGAAGAACCTGACACTGGGCGCCTACGTGCACCGGCGCGACCCGGCGGGCATCAAACGCTCGCTGGAAGACGTGTTCGAGATGTTCCCCATCCTGCGGCAGAAAAAGGACGACCCGGCCGGCTCGCTCTCGGGCGGCCAGCAGCAGATGGTGGCGCTCGGCCGCGCGCTGATGGGCCGGCCGCGCACGCTGCTGCTCGATGAACCCTCGCTAGGCCTTGCGCCGCTGGTGGTCAAGCAGATGTTCGAGGTGATCCAGCGCATCAACCGCGCCGGCACCACGGTGCTGCTGGCCGAACAGAACGCCTACGCCGCGCTGGGCATCGCCCACCGCGCCTACGTGATCGAAAGCGGCCGCATCGTGATGGAAGGCGACCGCGACACGCTGCTAAAGGATGAAGGAATCCGGAAGGCGTACATCGGCGGATAGCGCCCGCCGGCATTCGTGGCCCAAACGCCCCCCTCAAGCGATGCGAAGCGAGCCCCCAAGCGATGCGA
>NZ_JFJV02000117.1:0-442 GCF_000611145.1 Cupriavidus sp. SK-3
GTCCAGTCATCGCGGTAAGTGATATTTTGGTATTCATCGGTAGTGAGCTGCGTGAACTTCTGTATTCCGCTGCTGCGCTGAACGTCGGACTTCAGGGTCAGCATCGTGCTGCCGGCCAGCACGTAGCCCTCCGCGGTGAAAGGGTAATCCACTTCCGCCAGATCCTTGAAAATCAACAGGCGGGAGTTGGATGTGGGCGAAACGGCTTGCTCCAGCCAAGGGATGTCGGTTTCCACGATCATGGACTTTAAGCCCTTTGCCAGCATTTCCTTGTATGAGGAAACGGAGGTGGTACGTCTCTTGGCTCGCAACTCACTTTCGCGCGTATCGACCTTGTGCTGGAACGTTCCAGCGCTGACATCTCTGGCAATATCAATGTCGTCGCCCCAGTATTCGTACTTCTCGTAGCTGAGTCCGCTACGAGCAGGGCGATCCATCACAA
>NZ_JFJV02000118.1:0-14224 GCF_000611145.1 Cupriavidus sp. SK-3
TGCGTTTCGTGAGGGACAATTTCGGGCACGCGTCCATCTCGACCACCAGTGCCTACCTGCACACGGAGGACGACGCGCGGCATGCGGCCACGCAGGAACGCCACCGGATCGGGTGGACACGCGAAGGGTGACGCGTCGCCCTCGCCAGGATTCCTCGGTTTTCCGAGGCTACGCGGCTACGTGGGCGGCAAGGTGAATCGCGAGGGACGGCTACAATCTCATCTCGCTTTTAATGGCTGGGCATGATGGGCTTCCAACAACTGGCAAAGCAGGCGAAGGCCGCGCCACCGGCCAAGACGCGTCGTGCATCCCCGAAGGTTCCGGCCCGCCCTGCGAAACCCGTTAAGCCTGTCGATCCGGTACTGCAAGCCATCGCGAAGCTGCCAAGGCCAGGACACCCATTTATCTACACCCGAGGCAGCCGCTTCTGCGCGCCCGGATACTCTGGGTCATACCCCATGGAGCGTTACCTATCCCAGGAATGCAAAAACGCGATGGCATGGGGGTTGGGAAGCCTGGCCACCCGCCCCGGGGAGAGCCCGTTGCCCTCCCCTGTGCTCCGGGGACGGGCCGCCTGCGGCGACACTGCGAGAAATGACCAAGGCCGCAAACGAGGCCACACCAGCCAGCCGATGCGCCAAGGCAGCGAAGAATCACGCGCCCAAGTGTAGCGATCAAGATCGGCATCTTCGAGGATTTCGTCCAGCACGCGCAGGAACTTGCCCTGATGGAGCCGGTATTGCGCGACGCGAGCCGGACTTGGTGCCGCGGCACCCGCTACTGGACCCGCCTGGTGGGAGGTGTCCCGCGCGTGGATCTGGTGGACGCTCCTGGCCATGATACGACCCGCGAGCGCGAGCGGTGCATGCGGGGCGTCAGCGACCGTAAACGCACGCAGCCACTCCTTTCGGGCTTCGGTCCGATCCACCCGCACTTTGCCCTGAAACGGCATCTGCCGCGCACATCGCGCCATCGCAAACAGCTCGCCGCTCAATTCGCGGCCTGGCGCGAATGCACTGAAGTCGCCCAAGATCCGTCAATGTCAGCCGGGAACGGGATATTATTCCAAGGCACTGCGCGCAGTGTTTTTGCCAGGACAAGCACTGTAGAGAGGTTTCCCAATAAGCTAACAAGGAAAGCGGCGATATGGAGATGAAACACTTTGCAGCCACCGTCGCCGTCTTGGCTGCCGGTAGTGCGTATGCCCAGTCCAGCGTGACACTGTATGGCCTGATTGACGTTGGCATCGAATACCAAAACCACCAACCCGGCGGCGACCATGGCGTGACGCGCATGACCTCCGGCAACCTGGCAGGCAGCCGTTGGGGCCTGCGCGGCGTGGAAGACCTGGGAGGTGGCCTGAAGGGTGTCTTCGTGCTGGAAAACGGCTTCACGGTGGACGACGGCAAGTCATCCTTCGCAGGCCGCCTGTTTGGTCGCCAGGCCTATGTTGGCCTGCAGAACAATTGGAACGCCCTGACCCTGGGCCGACATCAGACGCCGTTCCATGATTTCAACGTTGACTTCGACCCGATGGCCGTCAGCACCAACTACTCGATCCTTGGGCAGGACTCCGCTTTCGGCGGCCGTGCCGATAACTCGGTCAAGTACGTCGGCACCTACAGTGGCCTGTCCGCCAAGGCCCTGTACAGCTTTGGCGCGAACACCGGCGCCGGCGCCTCTGGTGAAGTCCCCGGCAGCCCGAGGATCGGGCGCGAGTACAGTGCCAGCCTGACCTACGCTGCGGGCCCCTTCGCTGTCGGCGCCATCTACGACTCAACCAATCCCGGCGCGGCCGCGACCGGTCCCCTGACGGAGGCCGAAATCCGCCGCGCCGGCCTGGCCGGCTCGTACTCCATCGGCCCCGCCAAGGCCTACGCCGGATATCGTTGGGCCAAGGCGCTCGGTGGCGCCACGCTCCCGGGTAATCTCGGCGCTAACAACGTCTCTAATCTGTACTGGCTGGGTCTGCGCTATCAGCTGATCCCGGCATTGTCCCTGACCGGCGTTGCCTACTTCCAGGACTTCCGGGGCACCAAGGCGGATCCGTGGAGCTTCGTGGCATCGGCTGACTATGCGCTGTCCAAGCGTACCGATGCCTACTTGAACCTCGGTTACACCAAGAACAAGGATGGCTCGAATTTAGGCCTGACCGCAGGTGGCACCGGCGCCATTCAGGGGACCGGCTTCGGCACGGTTTCCGGCTCGGAAAACCAGTTCGGTGCCGTGCTTGGCATCCGTCACAAGTTCTAGCAGCCTGGCCCGTCAGTCTTGATCAGGGGGCGAGGATCGCGTCATGGTTGAACGCGCCGCCTCGCAGGTTTTCACGCCAGCACCAGCCTGGCCGGCCACCGCTGGCGGCATAGCGCCGCCAGCAGCAGTACCGGCAGCAGGACACACCAGAAGCTGACGGCAGCGAACGCCAGCGCGCCCAGCACGGCTCCGGCAGCAAAGCCCGCCACAGCGGGCAACATCTTGCGCAAGCGCACGTGGATCGCACCTGCCTGCTCAGGCCCGGCCGACGACAAATCGACCAGGTCGATCACGATCTGGGTAGTATTACCGGTCATGATCGTGGTAGGCCCCAGGTCGGCCAGCGCGGTACGGGACAATGCGTTCTGAATGCCCATCGCCACCACGGCCAGCATGCCGGTGAGCGTTGCCCACCAGGAGCCGGCACTGAGGCCCGCTCCGCCGCTCGCCCACAATCCCGCGCCCACAAAAAGCAGCAAGAATACGCATTCGATGGCAAGCAGCAAGGCCACCGCCGGAAGCTGGCGCTGCGCGAGTCGCGACTCTAGCAGGCGCGCTGTCGCAACCGCTCCCACAAAAGCCGGCAGCGCAAGGAGCTTGGTCGCCAGCCCCTCGGCGCTTCCAGTCAGTTCCACCCCGATCATGATGAAGTTGCCGGTCACATGCGCCGTGAAGAGCCCGAAGAGGGAAATGAAGCCAACCACGTCCACAAAGCCCGCAACAAATGACAGCACGCAGCCATGCACACTGCCGTTGATGTGCCGGTGATTCTCCGGCAACGACGGGCTCCCGGCTTCCTTCATCGGCTTGTCACTGCCAGCGCCTGCGCCACGGTTTTCCATCAACGCGAGACGTCATCCCGTCCGGCAGTGCCATCGCGCCGGGTGCCTCCGGCCTCTGCGACAACTTCTGCGGCAACTTCGGGCGGCGCACCCGAAATCTTGGGCACGCATTCCTTGCGGAACCAGGCCACGGTGACCGGCTCACCGGCTATCACGCGCTTGACCGTCGGCACGACCTGTTCGCCGATCAGCATGCCAAGCAGGCCGAGCAGCGCAATTGCCGGTGGCGCGGGCGAACGCACTTGCAGCAGGGCGTAGATGATGCCGACGAGGATCCCCGCTCCGAACGACACGATATAGAGCTTCATTTCAGTCTCCCTGTTCGAATCCCTGCGCGCCGAGACGGCGCAGGTCATGCCAGGCCACCAGGACGAAGCCGCCCGCCAGCCCGATGTGTTCGAAGAAGGCGTTCTCCACCATCATCCGCTCGGGCATTGGCAAATTCCAGAATGCGTTGGCGAGGAACGACGCCAACACGGTGAACGCCGCCAGCGCCAGCGCACCGAGCCAGCGCCCAAATCCCGTCAGTATCATCGTCGAAGCCCCAAGTTCCAGGGCAATGACCAGAGCCGCCATCGGCGCTGCAGGCGCCAAGCCAAAATGGTGCATTTCGGCGATGGCCGCCGTGAAATCCAGCGCCTTGGTCAGCCCACCCTGCAGGTAGGCGGCGCACAGGGCCAGCAGCGCCAGCCACCGGACCGCAGGTGTGGCCACACGGGCCAGCACGGCACCCGCCGCTGCATGAGGGTCTGTCATACGCTCGGGCATCGTCTCCTCCCTTCTTCTCATCAGAATGCCCAGCAGGAGCAGCCAAGCGCGCCCCAGAATTGCCGATGATCTGAAACCGGAACCTGCGCAGCCCAGGCGGCCGCATGGGCATGGCCATGCACGCCGCAACGGCTCGCGCAGCCGCACATTGCGCTGAGCGACGCAGCAGGCTGACCACCCTGGCGGCGCGCTTGGTACCCTCCATATGTCCGCACCGGCGACCAGTCCGGCATGGCAGCAGGCATTTTGGGAGCCAGTTTGCTGAAGTCGCCATCGCCATAGACCACCTTGCCGCCAAGCAAGGTCAATACGGAGGTAATGTCCTGAATCTCATCACCGGGCACGTGCAGATAATCGGCCGACAGCACTGCCAGATCGGCAAGCTGCCCGGCCTGGATGCGGCCTTTCTTACCTTCTTCGCTGGAAAACCAGGTATTGGCCTCGGTCCACAGCCGGAGCGCGGTCTCGCGGTCGAGCAGGTTGGCCTGCGGATATAGCGACAGGCCGCCAAGCGTCTTGCCAGTGGTCAGCCAGGAAAGCGACACCCACGGGTTGTACGAGGCGACGCGTGTAGCGTCCGTGCCGGCCCCCACCTTGATGCCACGCTCGAGCATCTTCTTGATCGGCGGCGTGTGCTCTGCCGGTTTTGCACCGTATCGCTCGACAAAATATTCGCCCTGATAAGCCATGCGGTGCTGCACCGCAATGCCACCGCCCAGTGCCGCGATGCGGTCCATATTGCGGTCGGTGATCGTCTCGGCGTGGTCGAAGAACCAGTGCAGGCCATCAAATGGCATGTCACGCGCGACTTTCTCGTAGACATCCAGCGCGCGAGAGATGGTCTCGTCATAGGTCGCATGCAGTCGCCATGGCCAGCGGTTTTCCACCAGCAGGCGAATCACGGGTTCCAGGTCGGTCTCCATCGACGTGGGCATTTCCGGTCGCGCCACGCGGAAGTCCTCGAAGTCGGCCGCGGTATAGACCAACATCTCGCCGGCACCATTCTGGCGATAGAGGTCGTCGCCCTGCCCCGGCCTGACCTTGGCGACCCAGGTGCGGAAGTCGTTGAGTTCGCCCCGCGGCTGCTGCGTAAAGAGGTTGTAAGCCAGCCGCACCGTGAGCAAACCCTCCTTGTGAAGTTCCTCGATCACGGCGTAGTCATCGGGATAGTTCTGGTAGCCTCCGCCGGCGTCGATCACGCCTGTCACACCAAGCCGGTTCACTTCGCGCATGAAATGCCGCGTCGAGTTCTTCTGGTACTCGGGCGGCAACTTGGGCCCCTTGGCCAGGGTCGCGTACAGGATGGTCGCGTTGGGCTGGGCCAGCAGCAAGCCCGTCGGGTTGCCCTGGGCGTCGCGCACAATCTCGCCGCCCGGAGGCTCGGGCGTGTCCTTGTTGTAGCCCACGGTGCGCAACGCGGCGCCGTTGAGCAGCGCCCGGTCGTAGAGATGCAGTATGAACACAGGCGTATCCGGCGCCACCGCGTTCAGCTCTTCAATGGTTGGGAGGCGTTTTTCGGCAAACTGATGTTCGGTGAAACCGCCCACCACGCGCACCCATTGCGGGGCCGGCGTGCGTGCAACCTGGTCCTTGAGCATGCGCATGGCTTCGGCCAGCGAGCGCACGCCGTCCCAGCGCAGTTCCATGTTGTAGTTCAGTCCGCCACGGATAATGTGCATGTGGCTGTCGATCAAGCCCGGAATCACGCGCCGGCCGCCGAGGTCGATCGTCGTCACGGCGTTGTCACCAAGAGCCATGACGTCCTGCTTGCTGCCCACGACCATGAACTTGCCGTTGCGGATACCGACGGCCTCTGCTTGCGGTTGTTGCGGATCCAGCGTGGTGAAACGTCCATTCACCAGGATCAGGTCGGGCTTGTCGGAGGGAGACATCGCAATAGCTCCTTCCGGCCGGGAGCCTCAGGCCCCGCCGCCGGAATCTGGATATCGAATGATTGCGGAAGACTGCAGGGATTACTTGGCCGGCACCGCAGGCACGATCTCGTGGCTACCGCTGGTGCGCTGCGGGGCCTTGTGCACCATCGTGTACGCGTAGTCCACGCCCATTCCATATGCGCCCGAATGTTCCCTGACCAGTGCCATCACCGCGTCATACGTGTCACGGCGTGCCCAGTCGCGCTGCCACTCGAGCAACACCTGCTGCCACGTCACGGGCACTACGCCGGCCTGGATCATGCGCTGCATGGCAAAGTCATGCGCATCCTTCGACGTGCCGCCCGAGGCGTCGGCCACCATGTAGATTTCGTACCCGCCCTCATCCATTGCACATAGTGCAAAGGTCATGTTGCAGACTTCGGTCCAAAGGCCTGAGACGACCACTTTCTTGCGGCCATTGGCAGCCAGCGCGTCACGCACCTTCTGGTCATCCCATGAGTTCATCGACGTGCGTTCCAGCAGCTTTTGCCCGGGAAAGACGTCGAGGAGTTCGGGATACGTGTAGCCGGAAAAGCTCTCTGTCTCCACGGTGGTAATGGTGGTCGGAATATTGAAGATCTTGGCCGCCTTGGCCAGGCCCACTACATTATTCTTCAGCACTTGCCGGTCAATCGACTGGACGCCGAAGGCCATCTGCGGCTGCTGGTCGATGAAGATAAGCTGACAGTTCTGCGGGGTCAGTACCTGAAGCTTCGGGTCACTCATGATGGTCTCCACGATGAGAAGGTCGACAGCAGCAAGCAACCGCCCCGCGCCGGCTGACGGGCACGGACATGGGCGAATTCGAGAGAAAGCGTCGACCAGGCACGCCTCACTACTATAGAAAGTCGCAACGATGGCGGCCCGCTTTTTTCAAGCTATGGCAACACCTTTGCGTC
Source organism: Cupriavidus sp. SK-3 (assembly GCF_000611145.1). Classification (NCBI taxonomy): domain Bacteria; kingdom Pseudomonadati; phylum Pseudomonadota; class Betaproteobacteria; order Burkholderiales; family Burkholderiaceae; genus Cupriavidus; species Cupriavidus sp. SK-3. The sequence continues at coordinate 6,697 of NZ_JFJV02000118.1, forward strand.
TTCGGGCAAACATGCGCTTCCGCTCGCGCTGGAGGCTTGACCCCGCCGGGGTGACCAGCATGATTACGCGCCATCGGCATTGCTGCAACACAACATTGCGAGAGCGGCATGACAAGCGTTGCGCAGATGGCTGTTCGGCTGGCCGATTCCCTGTGCTCCCACATTTCGGCTCGCGCTCCCGCCATGTTCCCTGGCAGGACCGGGCGGCTACCGCGGCGGCCGATTGCCCAGCAGTGTCACTGCCTCGATGCCCCAGCTCTGTCGGCAGGCTTCGTCGCAGGCACCAAGCGAGGCATCCACCGCCACCCGGATATCCGTCGCGGCGGCTGATGCGCGTTTGTAAGCGCCGTCCTCCCCGGCGGGAGGCGACGCCGTTACCAGCCCGGCGGCGAAGCCAAGCGCCAGCGCTGCGCAGGCGCCCGACAAACATGTGATGCGATCACCGACTTTCACGGCAATCTCCTCCCGGCCCATATCCCTCTCTCTGCCTCTGCCATGCTCCTGCATCGCTGCGCCGGCACAGTCTCATGACGCAAAGGTAGCCGCTGGAACGAATAACCTCCTCGTCCAGGCAGACTAGGGGCCATCCCGTACGCCCGTGCATGCCCCGGGAAGCCGGCGAAGTGCCAGGGCAACCGCCAGCTAGTCCCCATAAAGCCGCAGCAGCGGCCCAACGCCCCCCGGCAGGTCTACCGGCGCCAGCCGCGCAAAGCAGGCCCCAGAGGTACGCCGCCAGCAGCACGGCCTTGTCTCGCTCGCCCAACAGCCTGCCAAGTTCGTCGCACAGCGCCGTGGCACGGGCACGGATGCGGACTGTCGGGCGGCATAGCGAGCACCCAGGCGTGCAAGCGTGCTGCAGCAAACCGAGGACGATGCCCGCATAGCGCAGCACCGCCTCGTCCTGCAACATCGTCGCAAGCAAGCGCTCCAGATCCGGGCAGGCCAGGCCCCCGGCTTGGCGCGCTCTCGCTGTCAACGACGGGCGACAGGGGTAACGGACGAACCCGGACGGTAGCCATCCGTCAGCGTCTTGAGGAAGGCGACAAGATCACTCACTTCGGCATCCGAGAGCACTGGCTTCTCTCCGGGCTTGCCGCCGAATGGCGGTTCCATGTTGACGTTCGAGCGGTATTGGGGCAGCAAATCGTCAAATTTCTCGATCGTGCCATCGGGGCCGCGCGGATACCACTTCTGCGGCTTAGTGTCGCGCTGGGCATAGAAGCGGACGGCATCTTCCAGCGAGCGGATCGCGCCGTTGTGGAAGAACGTCTTGCGTAGCGCCACGTTGCGTAGCGACGGAGTGCGGAAAAGCCCGCAGTATTCGGGGTGTTGCTTCAGGTCGGTCCGGTCGGGGCCGCACAGGCCAAGGTCAAAGAAGGCTGGATCGGCATTGCCGGCCAGCGCGCGGTTGCGGGGCACGCCCACCGCAATGTGACCGAAGTCGGTAAAGGCAGGGAAGGCACCGTCTTCCTTGATGGCACTCGGGTGGCACGACGCACAGTTACCTTTGTTCGGATCGGAAAACAACTGCAGGCCGCGAGCTTCCCGCTGCGAAAGCTTGTCATGGCCGCGCAGGACCGCATCGTACTTGCTGTCGTATGGATAGAACTCCGACGGCGTTTCCTGGAACACCTCCAGAGCCATCAGGGCAGCGCGGAAGGCAGTGTCCTCGTCGTGGAGGATGTCCTTGCCGAAGATCTGGCGAAAGGTCTCCACGTGCTGGCCGTTGCGCAGCTTGGCGACCACGGCCGCCGGCGTGCCATTGGCCATCTCGTGCGCCGACAGTAGCGGGATACGCGCCTGGTCGTGCAGGGAAGACGCGCGGCCGTCCCAGTTGTAGCCGCCAGTCGGGCCTTGGTCTTCGGCGTCGTTGCCGTCGTTCTCATGAAAGTGCTCGGAGAACGGCGGCACATTTTGCAGGTAACGCAATGACGGCGCGGCGCGTACACCGGTGCGCTGCATGTTCGCCCCTCCCAACTGCACAGCGAGGTCGTTGGGCGGGCCATAGGCATGGCTGGGGCTATGGCAGCTTGCACAGGCCAGCTTGCCGGAGGCGGACAACGTCGGGTCAAAGAACAGCGCCTTGCCAAGCGCCGCCATGGCTGGCACCGACGGGCGGCGCGTCGCCATCATCGTATAGAAGGCCTTTTCATAGGCCGGCGTGGATGCCGGATGCGCCTGCGCGATAGGCGGTGTCGATGCCGCCGCCTTCGCCTTGGTGGGCTCGCCACGCCCGCAAGCGCACAGCCCAAAAAGGACAAATGCCAGAACGGTGATTTCGCGGACAGTCGCGGCAGACAGGAAACGGCGCATCGGCGTCAGGCGGAAATTTTTGAGCTTGTGAAAGTAGCATGACCTGCATGACATTTTCGTGTCGTCACACCGACGCCCCGACTTTCACTGGAGGGTTTTCATTTCGGTAAATGTCTTAAAACAGGCATCTCATAATTCGCATCTAGCGACATGCAGACATTAATGTGAATGTTCCTGAAACTGTTTTGCAGCCTCGTTTTCCGGCCGATTCACCAAGCGCAAGGGGACTTCATTTTTGAGTAGGTTTTGGTCATCAATTCGTCATGCAGGAAGCCCAAACTCGCGCTCGCTTTCACTCCTCCAACAATAAACCTGGGAAATCATGAGCCGATCGTTCCGTCTTCTGCCGCTGACCGCACTAGTCGCAGCTGGCATGTCTGCCTGCGGTGGCAGCGATTCGACAAGCATTACGCCCGCAGCCACCTCCGGTATCGTGACCGGCAGCTACTTCGAGCATGCCAAGGTCTGTCTCGATGCCAACAGCAACGGCAAGTGCGATGCCGGCGAGGCTAGCACTTATACCGACGCCAACGGCGCCTACACCCTGACTGGCCAAGGAGCCGTTACGGCGGAAATCGGCACCGATGCCTACCGTAACGATCCGGCCGCCGGCACCCATACTGCCATCATGCGTCCGCTGGTATTCCGCGCGCCCGCCGGCGCCAACGGCGTGATCAGTGCGATCTCGACCGAATTGGTTGCCCTGATGGAAAGCAACGGCGGGGATATCAACGCAGCCAAGGCAGCCCTGGCCACGCGCCTTGGCGTGACCGTCGACAAGTTGCTGGAGGACCATAACAAGGAGACCGATGCCAACACCAAGGCTGCGCTGCAGGCGGAGATTGACCAGACGATCGACCTGATTGCCGATGCGGTGAGCAATGGCGGCGACTTCGCCCAGGGCATCCGCGACGGCGTTGGCAAGCGCATGGCGCTTGCCAACAGCGTCAAGACCATCGTCGTCATCTATGCGGAGAACCGCGGGTTCGACAACCTCTACGGCCTGTTTCCGGGCGCCAACGGCATCCCGGGCGTGAACCCGACTTCCACCGGTACCGCTGCTGCGCAGAAGGATTTCGACGGTTCGGTGCTGCCCTCGCTGCCGCCCACCTGGGGAGGTCTGACCGCTGCCGGCCAATCCCCGGTCGTCACGCAGGCACAGACCACCGGCTGGGCCAACAAGCCCTTCCAGATCGACGATCCGGCTGGCGTGAACGGCACTGGCGTCGTAGTGCCGCAAAGCGTGATCACTCGCGATCTGGTGCACCGTTTCTACAACAACCAGATGCAGATTAACGGCGGTAAGAACGATTTGTTCACCGCATATTCGGATGCCGGTGGCCTGTCGATGGGCTACTACGACGGCAGCAAGATGTCCATGTGGAGCATAGCCAAGAGCTACGCCCTGGCTGACAATTTTTTCATGGGTGCTTTCGGCGGTTCGTTCCTGAACCACCAATACCTGATCTGCGCCTGCGCACCTACCTACCCGAACGCTGACGCAGCCAGCTCGCCGGCCAAGGCCAGCATCTCGGCGATCGACCTGGACACCAAGGGCAACTTCGTGCGACTGACCCCCGGCACTGGCAACCCGACCTCGGTGCTGAACAGCAAAGCTGTCTACTTGAACGACAGCACGCTCACGCCGAAGGACGCCTCGGGCATGTTCTACGCCGTCAACACCATGCAACCGCCGTATCAGCCTAGCGGCAACGCCGTCGCCAGCGGCAATGCCAATTACGCCGACCCGACCAAGGCGACGACCCTTCCGACGCAGTCGCAGACCACCATCGGCGACTTGTTGACGGGTAGGGGTGTGAACTGGGCCTGGTACGCGGGAGCCTGGAATGCGGCCATCGCCGACGCGCCCAACGCAACGCGCAGCGTGATCTACGCCGGCACGTCGCAGTTCCAGCCGCACCACCAGCCGTTCAACTACTACAACCGCTTTGACCCGGCCACCACGGCGGGCGCAGCGGAGCGTGCGGCTCACTTGAAGGACTACGACGCGGCCTTCCTGCAAGATGCAGCCGCCGGTAAGCTGCCCGCTGTCACGTTCTACAAGCCGCAGGGCAACCTGAACCAGCACCCGGGCTATGCCAACGTGGCCGACGGCGACGCCCATATCGCCAACGTGATCGCCCAACTGCAAAAGAGCCCACAGTGGAACAACATGGTGATCGTGGTGACGTATGACGAAAATGGTGGATTCTACGACCATGCAGCGGTACCGAAGGCTGACCGCTGGGGCCCAGGCACGCGCATCCCGGCGATTATCGTCTCGCCCTTTGCCAAGAAGAGTTTCGTCGACCACACCCAGTACGATACGGCTTCGGTACTGCGTCTGATCACGCACCGATATGCTCTTCCCACGCTCCCGGGACTGAAGCAGCGCGACGACGCACTATTGGCCAATGGATATAGGGCAATGGGAGACCTGACCAACGCGCTGGACTTTACGCAATCGAAGTAAGTACGCAACGCTATCGAGCAGGGTCGGGGGTCACTCCCTCGGCCCTCGCACATACATCGACGCTCCGGATTTGCCAAGCCTTCACGGATGACGGTGTAGACGGGGTTGAGCGTGAGTCGATCATAGGCGTGCCGGAGGTCGGCTGAGACAGCGATCATCATGCCGGCGTAGGTCGCCCTGATTTCCGCCGCGAGGCAATACGGTGAGAGTTCGATTTCGCTCGTTTCCAACTCATGCTGGATTCTCACCGCGGTAGCAGTCACACTCAGCACGTTATACGCGAGTTCCGACACGCCGAAGGCAAGAAGCGTGGCGCGTGGCTGACTCAACGAACGGATTTCACTGTTGGACACCGACTCGAGGCGGCGAAGCAGATTCTCGATGCTCCAGCGCCGCCGGTACAAGAGCGCGATTTCCTGGGCCGTGAGGTGCGAGGCCGGTACATTTCAGCAGGCGGATCACGGTGTCGCCGTCCTCGGTAGCGCGTGAACGCATGGCAGCAGCAAAATTGGAATTCGACCCCGGCTTGGGGATACGCATCAAAGACATCTTCCCGGAACTACCGTTCACGCCAGAATGGCTGGCTCAGGCCTGGTCTCTTTACGCGCGATTTGCGAGACCTTACAAACCAATGCCAGCACGTAATGAACTCACCTTCTTACTCTTCATACTCAGCCTCAAGGTTGGTTGGCCAATGCACACGCCATTCTCTCAGGAAGTTTGGGGACTGGCCATGAAGGATGGCACCGCGCGTGCACAGCAAATTTTGATGATTGTTTTCATTTTTCATGAGAAATCTGGCCGTTTGCCTCAACTGAATATCTGCTAGACGAAAGCACCCGCTGGCACGCTAGGCAAGACCAGTCTTGTAGTCTGAGCCCGGGGCACGTAGTGTCTCCACGACTACCGGGTGCAGCGGAACGGCACTCATTTTTTCCTCTTGCATCGTCATGCGAGCCAGGTAGAAGAATGGTAGCGAGGGATGCCCTCATGTACGGTCGGAGTTCACGGTCCAAACAGTGGCTCACCGCATACTGAAAAGGCAGACGATGAACGTAAAGAAGGAAGAAGAACTCGCACGCTGGAAAGGCAAGTGCCCGGTTTGTCGATGCACGACAGAAATCCGTTCAACGACCCCGGCGAGCGGGGGCAGGCTGGCAATACAAAGAAGATTCAATCAAGACGCCAAGCCGACAAAATGACTTACAAGCATGACAACCGAAGACCCGGCTGCGCGAACACGTGGCGCATCGATATCGTTTTGAATGCCGGCAGCGGCCATTCTTTAGGTGGGTGCAACGGATGTCCTCTTGTGTGGACGAGCTGCGCCCGGGAGCAGGTACCGCTCGCCCCCGATGTTCACAAAACCGCAACAATTTGGAGTTGGCGTGCCTACCCGGCACACAGGTACATACTCCGTTGGGGGGTAACGATTTTTGACACAATCCGTATCGGTGTGCCCCACCCAACAATCTCACTGACATCCGATAAAAAAGCGGCTGGCGCTTAGCAGGTTAGCACTCGCGCTTGGCGGCCATAGAATCTCTCCGCTTCCCTGGATAAACGGAATGATAAGACGCCATTCAGCGCGGGCCGAGCACCTCAGCCATAGCAGACTCAGGCATCCCTTGGCGTATATCTCGCCGCCCATTGGCATCGCGCCACAGGATTGCGGGGGATAACCGCTTACCGGCCTACTTCGAGCGCTCCGCTGCCGTCAGGTGAGCAAGACGCTCGGACAACGTGGCGGCGGACAATTCGCCGATGCGAACGTCAATCAATCGCCCCGCAGCATTGAACAGGTAGGTGGTTGGGAAGGCGACTTGTCCAAGGGAAGCAGCGGTGTGGCCCTGCGGGTCGAGAAGTAAATTGGACAGCACGAGTCCCTGCTCCGCGAGATAGCGGCTTACCTGCTGGGCATTCTCGCCCTGGTTGACAAAAACAAAGTTGATGTCCGGACGGTTCGCTTGTGCGTCGCGAAGGATTGGCATCTCGCGTCGGCATGGAGGACACCAACTGGCCCATAAATTGAGCACAGTCGGCCGTCCAGCGAAATGTGCCAGCACAACCGCCTCCCCCTGCAGCGAGGTCAGGGGATACTCTGGAAGCCCGCCTTCAGCGAGCTTGGCGGAATCCAGGCTGTGAACGAAGAGAGACCCCACGCCAAATACACTGAGGCTCGCCAGCATGGCAACAGCCAGCGGCTTGCGCAAAGCGGCATCGCGCAAGCCAAACCAAAGTGCCAGACCGCAGCCGACACCCAGGCCGGCGACCGGATTCCATCCGCCATCGCGAATGTCCAGGATGCTCAGCGGCGCGGCCAGATAGGCAGTGCGCCACTGCCAGACGAAGGCGAGGCGCGCGCTTAGCGCCCCGGCCAAAACAATGGCAACGACGCTCCTGTCAACATCGACCTTCGCACGGCGACCGAGCCACAGGGCAATGGTCTCACCAAGCAGGACAGCGGCGAGCACGACAACAACCGTTGGAGACAGCATGCTTTAGCGGGATAAGAATAGCGTGCGGCATCGTTCCCTGCGACCTGTCGCAGTAGCGAAACCAAAACTACGACGAATCAAGACTGCCATTGTTAGTCCACTAGCGCCGGCTGCGCCATCCACTCGCGACCTTTAAGCATCCCGTCCCAGTAAAGCGGCGGCAGGATGCGCTCTTTGAGAAGCCATGCAGCGCGAGACGGCTTGGTGCCATCAATGAGCCAGGCCGGGAAGCTGGGCGCAACCT
>NZ_JFJV02000119.1:0-6614 GCF_000611145.1 Cupriavidus sp. SK-3
CGGTGGGGATAGTTGTGTATAAGCGCATGCCCCAAGCGAGCAGAGCAATAGAGCTCCCGGATATCGGTGATTTCGCCGTACGCCCAGAGCGCATGCGCGCTTCCGCCGGTACTGGCTTGACTGGCCACGACCCCGCCAGCTTCCAGGCCATGCAGCACCGCTGGCGTTAAGCCTTTAAGCCTTTAAGCCTTTAAGCCTTTAAGAATTTGAATTTGAAGCCAAGCCCAACCAAAGCCCCCCATTTCAATCAATCCTGATATCCGCCCCCTTCACCACCTTCGCCCACTTCCCAATCTCACTACGCTGAAACCCCGCAAACTGCTCCGGCGCCATCCCCGAAGGCTCCATCCCCAACTTCTCCAACCGAGCCTGCATATCCGGCGTCTTGATAATCGCCGAAATCTCCCGATACAACCGATCCACGATCGGCTTCGGCGTATTGGCCGGCGCAAAGATCGCCTGCCACGATTCCAGCTCATATCCGGCCACCCCGGCTTCCGCCATCGTCGGCACATTCGGCATGCTCTTGATACGCTTCGCCGAAGTCACGGCCAGCGCCCGCAGCTTGCCCGAATCGATATGCTGCGCAGCCACCACCGTGGTATCGAACATCATCGGCACCTGCCCCGCCATCACATCCTGGATCGCCGGGCCGCTCCCCTTGTACGGGATGTGGGTCAGCTTGATGCCCGCCAGGCTCTTGAACAATTCCCCTGCAAGATGCTGCGAAGTCCCGTTCCCGGCCGAGGCAAACGCCAGCGTATCCGGCCTGGCCTTGGCCTCCGCCACGATATCCGTCACCGTCTTGAACGGGCTGCCGGCACTGACCACCAGCACATTGGCATTGGTGCCGATCAGCGTGATGGGCGCGAAGGACTTGACCACGTCGTACGGCATCTTCGGGTACAGGCTGGCATTGATCGCGTGCGAACTGATGGTGCCACCGAGGATGGTGTAGCCATCGGGCGCCGCCTTGGCCGCGAAATCGGAGCCGATGTTGCCGCCGGCGCCGGGGCGGTTCTCCACCACCACGGTAGTGCCAAGCGCCTGCCCGAGTCGCTGGCCGATCAGGCGTGCCAGCGTGTCGGTGGTGCCACCGGGCGGGAATGGCACCACGTAGGTGATCGGCTTGCTGGGCCAGCTGGCCTGGGCGGAGGCGGTCAGCGGGAGTACGGCGGCGGCTACGGCGGCAGCGGCGGCCAGCAGCGCAAGGGCTTGGCGTTTCATGGGGTGTTGTCTCCTCGGTCGTTCTTGTGATGATGGGTCCGCCCCCGGCTGCGAGACGGACGCGGTGCTTCAGTGGATCTCCGGCTCGCCGCCCTCCGCGGCATCGACCGGCTCCAGGAAATCGAAATCGCAACCCTTGTCCGCCTGGCTGACGTGGCGCAGGTAAAGCTTGCCGTAGCCGCGCTCGAACTTTGGCTCTGGCGCCACCCACGCGGCGCGGCGGCGGGCCATCTCCGCGTCGCCGATCAGCAGATTGAGTTTGCGGGCAGGGACATCGAGCTCGATCAGGTCGCCGTCGCGCACGAAGGCAAGCGGGCCGCCCACATACGATTCCGGTGTTACGTGCAGCACGCAGGCGCCGTAGCTGGTGCCGCTCATGCGTGCGTCGGAAATGCGCACCATGTCGCGCACGCCTTCCTTGAGCAGTTTTTGCGGAATCGGCAACTGGCCCCATTCCGGCATGCCGGGCGCGCCTTGCGGGCCGGCGTTCTGCAGCACGATCACGCAGCTGGCGTCGATGTCGAGCCGCGGGTCGTCGATGCGCGCCGCCATGTCGTTGTAGTCGCGGAACACCACCGCGCGGCCGGTGTGCCGCAGCAGGTCCTGCCGCGCGGCAGGCGGCTTGATGACCGCCCCGTCCGGGGCAAGATTGCCGCGCAGCACGGCAAGACCGTCGCCAGCCACCAGCGGATTGGCGCGCGGGCGGATCACGTCGTCGTTGAAGACGCGGGCGCCTTCAAGGTTCTCGCCAAGAGTGCGGCCATCGACGGTAAGCGTGCCGGTATCGAGCAGATCGCCCATCTGCGCGAGCATCGCGCGCAGGCCGCCGGCATAGTAGAAATCTTCCATCAGGTACTGGCCCGAGGGACGCACGTTGGCCAGCACCGGCGTGCAGCGCGCCAGTTCGTCATAGCGGTCCAGCGAGAGCGCATAGCCGGCGCGGCGCGCCAGCGCGATCAGGTGGACGATGGCGTTGGTGGAGCCCGACAGCGCCAGCGCGGTGCGCACGCCGTTGTCGATGGCGGCGGGCGTGACGATTTCGGAGGGCTTCAGGTCCTGCCACACCATCTCGACGATGCGCCGGCCCGACAGCGACGCCATCTGCGCGTGGCGCGAATCGGGCGCGGGAATCGACGAGGCGCCGGACAAGCTCATGCCGATGGCCTCCACCACCGCCGTCATGGTCGACGCCGTGCCCATGGTCATGCAGTGGCCGGGCGATCGCGCGATGCCGTCTTCAATGCCCTGCCAGTCCTGCTCGGTGATATTGCCCGCACGCAATTCAGCCCAGTACTTCCACGTATCCGAGCCGGAGCCCAGCGTGACGCCGTTCCAGTTGCCGCGCAGCATCGGCCCCGCCGGCACGAAGATCGTGGGCAGGTCCATCGCCAGCGCGCCCATCAGCAAGGCGGGTGTGGTCTTGTCGCAGCCGCCCAGCAGCACGCAGCCATCGGCCGGGTAGGAGCGCAGCAGCTCCTCGGTCTCCATCGCCAGCAGGTTGCGGTAGAGCATGGTGGTGGGCTTCTGGAACGGCTCGGACAGGCTCATCGCCGGCATCTCCACCGGGAAGCCGCCGGCCTGCCAGATACCGCGCTTGACCTCTTCGGCGCGCTGGCGGAAATGGCTGTGGCAGGGGTTGATGTCGCTCCAGGTGTTGATGATGGCGATCACCGGCTTGCCGGCATAGTCGGCGCGGTTGTAGCCCATCTGCGCAGTGCGCGAACGGTGGCCGAAGGCGCGCAGGTCGTGGGCGCCGTACCAGCGATGGCTGCGCAGTTCCTCGGGGCGCTTGCGGGGCCGCGCATCCGGCGCGGGGTTGGCGGTGGGCATGGGCTGTCTCCTCTGATCGGTGGCGCCGTTGCGGCGCCTGTCTTTTTTGTTTTGCGTGAGCGTGCGGCAGCGGGGCCCGCCGTCCCGGAGAAGACAAATGATAGCGCTGTCATTTATCTCTCACAACGCGTGCGTGCTCGGGGTTAACCCGTCGCGCAGGCGGGCACCGGTGCCCGCCGAGGGGCGACGGCGCTATCATGGCGCCCACGCCGCCGCGCGGCGGACCGGCAATTCCCGCATCCTTCTTCGAGCTCAATGGCCCCGCCTCGCAAGCCAACCACCCCTCGCACCGCGCCCGCCCCCGCTGCCGGCCGCGCCACCGGCAGCGTCACATTGGCCGACGTGGCCAAGATCGCCGGCGTCTCGCCGATCACCGTGTCGCGCGTGGTCAACCAGCCCGGACTGGTCTCGGCGCGCACCGTGGCGCGCGTGCAGGAAGCCATCCAGCGCACCGGCTATGTGCCCAACCTGCTGGCCGGCGGCCTCGCCTCGCGGCGCAGCCGCCTGATCGCGGCCATCGTGCCGACCATCGCCAACTCGATCTTCGCCGATACCATCCAGGCGCTCACCGACCGTTTCTCGCAAGCGGGCTACCAGATGATGCTGGGCCTGTCGGGGTACGCCGCCACGCGCGAGCAGGACCTGCTGGCCGCCATCCTCTCGCGCCGCCCCGACGGCATCGTGCTGACCGGCATCGCGCATACCGCCGATACGCGCCGCCGCCTGCTGGCCGCGCGCGTGCCGGTAGTGGAGACCTGGGACATCACGCCCACGCCGATCGACATGCTGGTGGGTTTCTCGCACGAGAAGGTGGGGCAGACCGTGGCCGAATTCCTCTATGCGCGCGGCTACCGGCGGCCCGCCATCCTGTCCGCCAGCGACCAGCGCGCCGAGTCGCGCCGGCTTGGCTTTATCGATGCGCTGGCCCGCCACGGCGTCACCGAGGTGCCGAGCAGCATCGTGCCGGCGCCGTCCAGCCTGGGGCTGGGCCGCGAGGGACTGGCGCGGCTGCTCGACGGCGGCGCGCAGCCCGATGTGGTGTTCTGCAGTTCCGACACGCTGGCGCAGGGCGCGCTGTCGGAAGCCCGCGCGCGCGGGCTGCAGGTGCCGGGCCAACTCGCCGTGATGGGCTTCGGCGATCTGAACTTTGCCGCGCACACCTACCCGGCGCTGTCCACGGTGCGCATCGACGGCCCGGCCATCGGCCGCACCGCTGCCGAGTGCCTGCTCGCGCGCATCGACGGGCGCGAGGTGGGCGAACGCATCATCGACCTCGGCTTCGAAGTGATCCAGCGCGACAGCGCCTGAAGCCGGCCCGCTCCGCGCCCGGTGCTGCAGTGCCTTGCCGGAGACGCTATGATTGCGCTAGCATCGAACGCCGCAACGGGCGGGGACAGGCACCGCCCCCGGCCGGCCGGCCTTGCGCCCTGCTCCGCGCACTCTTCCCGGATCCCGCACCCTTTCCTTCGCCTAGCCTCCCATGTCCCAAGTCTCGCTCGTCCAGATCGGCCCCCTTGCGCCGCAGATCAACTCCCGCCTGCGGGAGCAGTACCAGGCCGTCCCGATGTGGGAACAGGCCGACCCGCTGGCATGGCTGCGCGAACATGCGCAGCAGGCGCGCGTGGCGGTGACGTCCGCCCGCCACGGCATGACGGCCGAAGCCATCGCCGCGATGCCCGGGCTCGAAGCCATCGTCAGCTTCGGCGTGGGCTATGACTCGATCGCGCTGGACGCGGCCCGCGCGCGCGGCATCCAGGTCAGCAACACGCCCGACGTGCTCAACGACTGCGTGGCCGACCTCGCCTTCGGCCTGCTGCTCGACGCCGCGCGTGGCATTGCCCATGGCGACCGCTACGTGCGCGCCGGCAAGTGGGGCCAAGAGAACTTCCCGCTGACCACGCGCGTGTCCGGCAAGAAGCTGGGCATCCTGGGCCTTGGCCGCATCGGCGAAAAAGTGGCGCAGCGCGCCGCCGGCTTCGGCATGGACATCGCGTACCACAACCGCCGCCCGCGCGCGGGCGCGCCGTGGCGCCACGAGCCGGACCTGAAGGCGCTGGCCGGCTGGGCCGATTTCCTGGCCGTGACCTGCGTGGGCGGGCCGGAAACCGAAGGGCTGGTATCGGCCGGCATCATCGAGGCGCTGGGGCCCAAGGGCATCCTCGTCAATGTCGCGCGCGGCAGCGTGGTGGACGAAGATGCCCTGGTGGCGGCATTGCGCGATGGCCGCCTGGGCGGCGCCGGGCTGGATGTGTTCCGCGACGAGCCGCGGGCGCCGCAGGCGCTGTTCGCGCTGGACAATGTCGTGCTGGCGCCGCACATGGCCAGTGGCACGCACGAGACCCGCGCCGCCATGTCCGGGCTGGTGTTCGAGAATCTCGATGCCTTTCTCGGCACCGGCAAGGTGATCACGCCGGTACTCTGACGGACCGATCCGGCTGGCGCGCCGCGGACATTTCGTGGCGCGCCGCGCGCCCTATACTGAATCAGGCGCCTGCCACCCCGGCGGCGCCACCCTTCCCCGCTTATCGAGGACAACGCCGCGCCAGGGCGCCGCACGGGGTAAGCGCCTGCACGGGGTGCCGGAAGCACCCTGCCCGATTGACCTGATTGACCTGATTGACTTACGCGTCAGGAGGCAAAGCATGGGACGCAAATATATCGATTGCCGCGAGTTTCCGAGTGAGTCGAAGTGCACGGTGGCTATCAGTGCGGACAGCGAGGAAGAATTGCTTGAAGTCGCTGCCCAGCATGCGGTGCAGGTGCACAAGCATGAGGACGGACCTGAGTTGCGGCAGATGCTGAAGAGCGCGTTTAAGGATGGGTCGCCCCCGGCGTGAAATCGGGGTGGGGTTGTGGTGCGTTCGCTGCCAGGAATGCGACACTGGCAAACCGCGACAGCCCTCCGCGCACCCACCCCACGACCACTCACGGCTTCAACGCCGGATGCTTCAGCGCATGCGCAGTCTCCCCCAGGTGAGCGAGAAAACTCCCCTCATCCCGCTTCAACCCCAGCTCCCCATACCGATAAGCCATGGCCAGCGCCTGGATCGACTCGGGATGTTCCCGCTCGGCGGCAGCTTCATACCATGCCACCGCGCGCCCCTCGTCACGCGGTACGCCCGCCCCTTCGCGATAGGCATTGGCTAACATGAACATGGCCTGCGCCACGCCGGCATCGGCGGCCACTGCGAACCAGCGGGCAGCCGCGGCTGCATCGGGCGTGCGGCCGTAGCCGCCGCGGTGCAGCAGGCCCAGGTAATACGCGGCCCCGGCATTGCCAGCGGCGGCGGCGAACGCGAAATGCTGCCACGCAGCCGCGGCATCAGGCGTGCCACCGGCACCACCGCCGTCCCCCAGGAAGGCCGCCTTGCCCAGCAGGAAATGCGCGCGCGCGTCCCCGGCCCCTGCCGCTTGCCGCAACCAGTCGACGCCTTCCCCCCGCAGCGCCGCATCCGCTCGCGCCAGCAGTGCCTCTCCCAGCGCGGTCTGCGCCGCCGCCTCCTTGCCTGCCGCGGCGCGGCGCAACGCCGCCAGCGCCGGCGCGTCGCCGGCCGGGC
>NZ_JFJV02000120.1:0-21870 GCF_000611145.1 Cupriavidus sp. SK-3
GGCTCTTCTCATCGCAGCACAGCACCAGCGCATGCTCGGGTGGCGACATGTACAGGCCCACGATGTCCTCAAGCTTCTCGACGAACTTCGGATCGCGCGACACCTTGAAGCCGCGCACGATGTGCGGCTTCAAGCCGTGGGCGTGCCAATGGCGCATGATGGTGCTGGCGCTCACGCCCAACTCGGCGGCCATCTTGCGCGTGCTCCAGTGCGTGGCGGCCACGGGCTTGGCTTGAGTGGTCAGTTCCACCAACCGCGCCGTGTTCACCTTCACCGGCGGCGCACCGCGCGGCAAGTCGCGTTCGATACCGGCCAGCCCCGATTGCGCATACCGCTCACGCCAACGCGCGACCTGCACGCGTCCGATTCCTAACTGCTCGGCGATGTCCTTGTTCTGCATACCGTTGGCGGCCAGTAGCACGATGCGTGCGCGCTGCGCCAGCCTCACGCTCGTGAGCTTGGACCGAACCAGCCTCGTCAACTTGATTCGCTCTTCGTCGGTCAACAGGATCTCAGGGGCAACTCGCACTCGCTCTCTCCACGCTGTGAGTAGAGCAATAGTCTCACATAAGTCTCATCAAGAACAGAACGCTACACTAGCTGCACGGCGTAGTCCAGTTCGTCCAGCAGGTTCACGTCGCGCCAGCTCACCCGATGCTCGCCGAACGCTTCGGCGACTGCTTTCAGGCTATCCCGGGCACGATCGCAGTGGCTGCAGCCGGGCGTCGAGAAAACTTCGACCTTGATACTCATGGCAGTCGTCCGGAGTTAGTGTGGGTCGCGATGCTGGTTAGCCATGCTGGACTCCAGCGCCGCCAGAATGGGGCAGTCATCCAACGGCCGGTCCTCGGCCGTGCAGATCTCGATCAGTTCGCTCAACGCCTGCGACATCGCTTGCATCGCCTTGATATTCTGTTCGAGCTGCAATTTCTTGCGGATCGCGACGCTGCGCACGTCGCTGCAGCACGAGCGGTCGTCGGCCTTCAGCTCAAGCAGTTGCCGTATCTCCGAAAGCGTCATGCCGCATTGCTGGGCGTGCTTGATAAAATCAAGACGACGCACCGCGTTCTCGTCATACAGCCGATAGCCGGCTTCGGTCTTTTTCGCGGGCATCAGCAACCTTTCATCCTCGTAGAAGCGGATGGTATCGGCGCTGACCTTGGCAAGCTTCGCGAGCTTGCCGATGGTCATCCCGGCGCGTTCCGGCGCCGCCGCAACCAGCGGATCGGTCCGACGCCGAGACCCTGCCGCACGGTTGTCCGTTGCGGGGGGGGTGCCGACGGCAGCACGGCCGGGCTTCCTCGAGTTAGTGGGTGTTCGCACGAGGGCGTCCTCCAATGGCTATGGTTGTTGCCGCATGCCGGCTTTTGACCAAACTGCGGTTCGTTTCAATTGCGAGGTCAGGAGGTCAATTGACGACTCGGGTCTCATAACCAACGTCACCGAGGCATTTCGCGAGTGCGGCTGGTTCGACCTTCGTCGTGTCAAACAGCACTTCGATACGTTGGTCAAGCGCCCGCGCACGAACCTGCCGCACGCCCTGCAGCGTGGTGAGCAGGCGCGTGACGCGCTGTTCGCATTTCTCACAGTTAAGCCGCTGCTCGCCGGTAACTTCGAGCGTGACGGATTTGAGCATCGCTAAAGCCCTCCACTCATGACACGGACGCGGATCGCGGGAGACGCTCGCCTCACGGCACGATCGCCTGAGACGGCATCTGAGGCGCGTGCCCCACGGCCCTGATTGCCTCGAAGAAATAGCCGCCGCGGCCCCACAGCGAATTGATGAAAATCGTCGTCACGCTTGCCGCCATCGCCACCATGCCCCATACCGGATAGATCAGGCCGGTGGCCGCGGCCGGAATCCCGATGCCATTGAACAGGAAGGCAAGCGAGACGTTCTGCACGATCTTCCGGTAGCTGTTGCGGCTGACCGCATAGGCGTCGAGGACGGCGCCGAGCCGTTGGTTGAGGATGATCACGTCGGCCGATTCGATCGCGATGTCCGCACCAGTGCCGAAGGCGATGCCGACATCAGCCTGCATCAGCGCCGGCGCATCATTGATGCCGTCGCCGACCATCGCCACGCGTGCGCGCTGCTGCAACTCGCGGATCAAGACGGCTTTGCCGGCCGGCAGCACGCGCGCATGCACCTCTTCGATGCCCGCGGCGCGGGCGAAATGGCGTGCCGCCTGCTCGTTATCGCCGGTGATCAGACTCGTGCGGATGCCGAGCGCATGCAGGCGACGCACGGTCTCCGCGGCGTCGGGCCGTAGCGCATCGCCCAGTGCCAGCAGACCGAGCAACACGCCGTCCCGCGCAAGACCGATGACTGTCAGTCCGCTCGCTTCGAGATCATTGATGCGCGCGTCCTGGGTCGCGAGATCCACACCTTCAGCCGCGAGAAACACCGGGCTGCCGACCATTAGCCTCGTCTTCCCGAGGCGTGCCCGGACGCCGTGACCCGCGACGGCCTCGAACCCTTCCACCTCGGACAGCGCGATATGGCGTCTAAACGCTTCGTCCACCACGGCCCGCGCGAGCGGGTGCTCGGAAAAGGCTTCGACGGCTCCCGCAAGTGCAAGCAACTCCTCTTCTGCACACGCCACAGCGACGATCTCGCGCAAAGCGGGGCGGCCCTCGGTCAGCGTGCCAGTCTTGTCGAACACCACACGGTTCACGCGGCGCAGCGCCTGAAACGCCTCACCGGTGCGCATGAGCACGCCACGCTCGGCCGCCTCGCCCGCGCCGCGGACGATCGACAGGGGCGCCGAGATGCCCACCGCGCATGGATAGCCCATGACCAGCACGCTGAGGCCGGCAAACACGGCCCGCTGCAGATCCGGCGAGGCGCCGACCACCGGTGGGCCGACGAGCCAGAAGAGCGCCGCGCCGGCCGCCGTGACCAGCACGAGCGGCGTATACACGCGCAGTACGCGATCCACCAGGTGCAGCAGGCCAGGTTTGAGGGCGCGGGCGTCTTCCACGCTGCGCACGACCTGTCTGAGAAAACTTTCCTCGCCCACCACACTGACGCGCACGAGCAGCGTGCCGTGGCCGTTCAACGCGCCACTCACCACCCGGTCTCCGGCGCGCTTTTCGACGGGTAGTGGCTCGCCGGTCACGAGCGATTCGTCCACGTCCGATTCGCCCGATTCGACTTGCCCGTCGACCGGCACCCGCCCGCCCGGGCGGATGCGTACCAGGTCGCCGACACGCACCTGTTCGAGCGGCACTTCCTGTTCCTGACCGTCCCTGACGAGCGAGGCCACGTCAGGCTCAAGGTCCAGCAACTTCTTAACCGCCTGCGAACTACGGGTCTTGACGATCAGCGACAACCACTCGGAAAAGATGTGGTAGCTGAGCACCATCACGGTCACCGCGAAAAACGCTCCCGTCGGATAGCCGGCGGGGTGTAGTGCCAGGCCGATCGTCCCACCCACCAGCCCCGCAAAGGCCCCGAACTCAACCAGCACGTGCTGGTTGAGGATGCCGCGGCGCAACGCCATGACAGCCATCCGCACGATATGCTGGCCCACGCCGAACACGAGCATCAGCGCGAGCGCGCCGGTCAGCCACGGAGCGCTCGCCCCGAACGCGCCGCGCAGCTTGAAATAGTAGATACCCGCGCCGAACACCGCGAGCAGGGCCGTGCCAGCCATCGCGCGCTGCAGCCCGTAGCCGCGCAACACGACGAAGGCAAAGGCGACGAGGCTGGCAATAGAAAATACGCACAGCGGGAACCACGCACTGTCCACCGGGTAGCCGACCAGGCCCATCGAGGCAATGCTCGCCGCCAAGGCGGTCAGGAAGCGCCCGCGCTCGCGTACCAGCGCGCGCTCTTCTTCATCATAGGGACGCAGCTTGCGCGGATCGGAAACGGTGTAGCCGATGTCCTTGAGGGTCTGCAGCAAATCCTCGGCACGGGCCACGCCCGGGTCGTATTCGATCAGCGCCTGTTCATGGGTCAGGCTGACCGCGACCTTGTCGACACCAGGCCGCTTGCCCAGCGCCTTTTCGATCGTGCCGGTGCACAGTGAACAGTGCAGGCCTCCGATGCGCGCGCGGATGCGCCGACGGCCCGGCAGACTGGAGGGCTCTTCGCTCCAGAAGTGTGGGGCCGAATCAACGGACGTTGCAGTAGTCATGACAACACCTCGACATCGAATCCCATCTCGTTCAGCCGCTCGCGTATCTGCTTTGAGGTGAGCAGTGCCGGATCAAACGCAACCGCCACACGTTGCGTCCCGGCGTCGGCGGCCACGTGGTGGACGCCCTCCATCCGCTCCAGGGCGAAACGAATACGGGTCTCACAACCGCTGCAGTGGATTTTTTCGTCACCGGTTACGGCAAAATCAATCCGGTCCATCGTGAATCTCTCCTGTGTGGGTTCGGCGCAGGCCAGGGCACGGCGCGAGCCCCAAACGACCTTGACTGGTCGAACCCCGATTTCCCGGCGCCGGCGCAAAGCCGCTACGACTATGCATCCGCCCAGAGCACGGGCAGACTGCAACCCGATATCTTCATGCTAGACCTTGGAGTGCACTCCATAGTCAAGAGACTATTTATCATTTTTCTCTCGAGAGTGCTGCGCGCTGCGCCCGCTCTATGTCTGCGGCAAGGGGCGCAAGGTGCGGGCCATCCCGCTCCCGACCCCGTGCGTGGCGGTGCTGCGCGCCTACCGCCTGGCCCGTGGGCTGGCGGCCGAACCGCCGGCGCACGAGGCGTTGCCGGTGATCCACGGCAACAAAGGCGAGGCCCGGCAGTCGGCGGGGCTGTACCGGGAGGTCAAGGCCATCTTTGCCGCCGTGGCCGATGGCCTGCAGGCACGCGAGCCGGCGCAGGCGCTCCTATTGCGCGCCGCATCACCGCACTGGCTGCGCCACGCTTATGCGCGCACGCTGGTGGTCGACCACCAGGTGCCGTTGCCGGCCGCCCAGGCACTGCTCGGGCACGCCTCGGTGCAGACCACGGCGGCGTACGCCAAGACGGATCTGGGCCAATTGCGTCGTTTCGTCGAGCAGACCTTTGCCGACCCCGCCCCGCAACTCGATCCTTGAACTGCCGCGGCGCGTCGAAGGGGCATGGCAAGATCGGTGCCGCGTTGCATGACCCCTTGACTCGCTCCGGAAACCGCCGTGTCAGCTACAGCATGTATGAAATGTCCGAGGTGGCAGTTGGATAGGACCAGATTGCCGTCTTCAAGACCTTAGCGGGCACGTTCGCTCGGATCGCTAAGGCAAACAGGTTAATGACTTCTTCGGCATGCGGTCCAATCAAATGTGCACCGAGAATCCGTTCCGAACCCTCTTCGATCAGAATCTTGTAGCCGGAACAGTCCTCGTTCACGCGCCGAGCCATGTACCAGCCGGAGGTCTTGCGGTGCTCGTGCGTGATCACGCGCTCCTCCTGATGATGAGCACCTACGGCCTCGGCGCTGGCGAAGTAATTGGCCTGCAATTGCAGCATATCGACTGGAATGCCGGCACACTACAGATGGTCCGCCCCAAGAGGCATTCAAACGCCGCACGGCAACTCGATGTTGGTACCAAAGCGCGAGTGCTATCGGATCTGCTCGGCCATCGCGACCCGGAGTCGGTGTCGGCCTACGTCCGCATCGCAACGCAGTCGCTGCGCGAAGTCTCGCTGGCGGTACCGCGATGAGCACGAAGATCACAGCCGCTGTCGTGGCCCGCGACGTAAAGGAGTTCCTGGCGTTCAAGCGTTCAAGCGAGCCATGGGAATGGGCTACCTGCGTGCCGAGTTTGTGCTGAAAGGTTTCGTGCGCTTCATTTGTGACCGGTACGGCGAACGTTCCGTATCATTGGAACGGGCGGTGACGGAGTGGGTAGTGAGGATCGACGGCCGCAAGGCCATCACGGTGGGTAACGAGTTTGGCATCGTTCGCCAGCTTTGCCTCTTCCGTCGCCGCAGCGACCCACGCTGCTTCGTGCCGGATCACGCACTGGCACCTGTCAAGGAATCCGTGTTCGTACCCTACATCTTTAGCCGCGAAGTGGTACTCGCCCTGGTGAATGCCGTTACGCGACACGAGGGACGCAGAATGTGGGGACCGATGTTGCGGGCTCTCACGCTCGTGCTGTATTGCACCGGAATGCGGCTCGGCGAAGCTGCTGTGAACGGCGGTCCAAATCCGACACTAAACGGCGGCGCAAGGTTGAGTAAAGGCGTCAACAACGCCAGGCGACCAGTGGCGGCCGGCTGGCGTGTCGGCGGGTTCAGACGAGATCGTCGAGGATATCTTCGGGATTGTCTGGAGGCGACCGCTGGTCGCGAATCAGGTCAAGCAGTTCGATCTGGTAATGCATCCAGATTCGCGCGCGTAGATCGCTGACCGGCGTGGGAACCCTGCTGGCGGCGCGTCTCACGGACCGAATCGGGAAAGGCATTCGTGGCGCGCTTCCGCGATGCGCTGGCCTTGCGAACGGCGTTGCGCGTTCAACCGAAATTGAAGCGAGCTCTCGCTTCAATTTAGAACTTGTGACGGATACCAACCACTGCGCCGAACTGGTTCTCCGAGCCGCTAACCGTGCCGAAGCCGCTGCCTTGGATCGCGCCAGTGCCGCCGGCGGTCAGGCCCAGGTTAGAACCATCCTTGTTCTTCGTGTAACCAACGGTCAGGTAAGCGTCGGTGCGCTTCGACAGAGCGTAGTCAGCCCGTGCCACGAAGCTCCACGGATCAGCCTTGGTACCCTTGAAGTCCTGGTAGTAGGCAGCGCCGGTCAGCGAGAACGCCGGGGTCAGCTGATAGCCCAGACCCACCCAGTACAGGTTGGAAAGGTTGTTAGCACCCAGGTTACCCGGCAGAGTGGCCCCGCCGAGAGCCTTGGCCCAACGATAACCAGCGTACACCTTGGCCGGGCCGAAGGCGTACGAACCAGCCAGGCTGGCGCGGCGGATCTTGGCATCCATCAGGGCACCGGTCGCGGCCAGGCCGAGGTTGGTTTCGTCGTAGATACCGCCGACGGCGAACGGACCAGCAGCGTAGGTCAGGCCTGCGCTGTACTCACGGCCAATCTTGGGACTACCCGGGACTTCACCAAAAGAGCCGGCGCCGGTGTTCGAGCCGAAGCTGTACAGGGCGCTGGCGGTCAGGCCACTGAAGGTGCCGACGTACTTGGCCGAGTTGTCAGCACGGCTGGTGAAACCTGCATCTTGACCAATGATTGAGTAGTTCGTGGAGATGATCATCGGGTCGAATTGCAAACCGAAGTCATAGAACGGGGTCTGATGGCGGCCCAGGGTCAGGGCGCCCCAGTTGCTTTGCAGTCCAACATAGGCTTGGCGTCCGAACAGACGGTTCGATTGAGCTGACTTGCCATCATCAATGGTGAAACCGCTTTCCAGCACGAAGAGACCCTTCAGGCCGCCGCCCAGGTCTTCCACGCCGCGCAGGCCCCAACGGCTACTGGACAGGTTGCCGGAGGTCAGACGGGTCACGCTGTGGCTGCCACCGGGTTGGTTGTTTTGATATTCGATACCAGCATCAACCACGCCGTACAGCGTCACGCTCGATTGGGCATACGCACCACCAGCGGCCAGGGCACCGACGGCAGCGGCAAACAGTTTCATCTTCATATCGACACCTTTCTGATCAAGTGATTGGGAAATCTTAGCTTGCCCGAGTGCTTAACCGACCCATTCCCTTCACGTCAGCTGCGAATTATGCGCCACCCTCCGGCCGTCAGAAGGCATTTTCGCCACAAACGGCACTTACGAACAGTCTCATCGTTGTGATGAAGCAACATAACAAAAGATAGCTCTGAAATCGGTGATATTGGTGGAATTTCTGGGTCGCTTTGTGCTGGAACAACCCCGCAGCCGGGATTCGATCCCTCTGCGTTTCGCTTGCTGCGGCGGCTTCCTGGGGGCGCACAACACAAAGCCGCCATGCGACGACCGGCGGCACCGCCAGCAGCAACTGAACACAGCAGTGGCTTGCGGTAGCCATGGCCGCTTGTCGATGGCTGCGCAATTGCCTGATTCCGGTGACGCTGGCCCTTCTCATAATTGGGGGAAAGGCTCAGCGCGCCAGAGACAGGCAATGTTGACGCAGAAAACCAAGGACATCATCAAGGCCACCGCGCCGGTATAGGCTGAGCATCGATACATTTTTATAAGCGCCTCTTTGAAGCCCATCCTGAACTGAGGACTTTCGTCATTCTTTATCGATATGAGGATCGACCACCATGAGAACACAGTACGCTGTACTCCTGCTACCGTCGCTTTTCAGTATGGCGCCGGCCTATGCGCAAAGTCCTGAGTCCGCGGAAAAGCCCGCCGCGGCGACCGCCCCATCGTGGCCAGTCGCGGGCATCTGGATGCCAAGCGATGCGAAAGACTTGGGCGCCATCACGGGGCAAAGCTGGCTCTCCGGTGTGAAATTCCGTGGATGGATCGACGGCTACTACGTTGCAAACCACAATCGGCCAGCTCGAGCCACGGTCAATGCAAACCAGAGCAACTCTGTTGTGAAGGGACAGAACGTGAGCGTCGAAGGCCGAACCTTCGACGTTCAGCGTTCCCGTGCCACGCTATCTCTTGCGGAAATCGAGATCGAAAAAATCCCCGAGTTCGGCGGCTTCGGGTTCAAGCTTGATCTGGCCGTCGGCGAAACACAGAATGTTATCAACGACACCATTCGCGGGGCAATCGGGCCGGATGCCTCGCAAAGCGTGATCAACGGTCCCAGCCGGAATATCCAGCATGCGTCGTTGAGCTACGTGGCGCCGGTGGGTAGGGGCCTGCGCATCGACGTCGGCAAGCTGGTGACCCATATCGGCGCCGAAACCATCGAGACCGCCAAGAATTGGAACTATTCGCATGCCTTCTTCTATACGTACGGTATTCCATTCCAGGACACCGGCGCGCGTTTCAACTATGCATGGGGCGACACTCTTTACACGGAACTCTATGTTCTGCAAGGATGGAACGTTGTGCGAGACAACAACTCCGGCAAGACCTGGGGGCCGAGCGTGGGCTGGACGCCACTACCATGGCTATCATTCGTTGCCAATTACCTGCAAGGCCCCGAGCAGAACAACAACAATTCGAACAAGCGAACCCTGTTCGATGCGCAGGTCATCATCGGCCCGCTCTTTGACCGGTTGACGTTCATGCTGAACTACGACCGCGGTATGGAACAGCGGGTGCCGCCTGCAAACATTTCAGACGCGCGCTGGCAGGGGACGACGCTCTATGCCAGGTACAAGATCAGTGACATGTTTGAGCCAACGCTTCGCATCGAAGAGTACCGAGATCCAAACGGATTCACGACAGGCGTCTCGCAGAAGCTGCGAGGTTATACGCTGACGTGGAACACGAAAGTTTCCCTGCCCCGGGCCAGCATCATGATGGTTCGACCTGAGATCCGTTATGACCGGTCCAGCGCGAACTTTTACACGAAAGGGAGCAGTTTCCGGAGTCGGACATCGCAGCTTACGTATGGCGTTGGCCTCACATTAATCTTCTAATCTCAGCAGCCTTCGGTTTGTGGAAAATTAATCTGGCGCCGAAACCGTCATGTCGCTGACCGCTACGACTCTTGAGCGCGTCGCTCGTCACGCGAGCTACCGCAAGCAGGGAGACGCTTACATAGCGGATTGCCCCCCTTCGGCAAAGTGCCTCCAGTTCAATCGAACGCGCAAAGAGTCGACGTGCGACAGCAGCGACCATTCTTATGCAATCCGGCATGATGAACGGTTGGTCCAGCCCCTCAGCAGTTCTTGGCGACTGCCTCCTGATATTTGCGCATGCGCACCTTGTTTTCGTAGGGCGTGGTCTGGGCGCGTGGTCCATGGTCCAGCGGGAGTATCGGCTTCTCGACTGCGCAAACCTTGGCTTCCGTTTTTTCCTCCCTGGGTTGCGTCGGTAGCGCCTTAGTCGGTAGCGACGGCGATTGCGGCTCTGGCGCATCCCCGCGGGAAAGCCCAAAAGCGTTAAAGTCCTGGCCGCCAGCCGCGGAAAACGAAACCGTGACGAGCATAAGCGTCGCCATCGCGTTGATGGTCCTGGACATGATTGCCTCCATGATCCTACCTTGAGCGCCGCAATGCTTCCAAGCCTTTGGGCCGTTTCCAGTAGCAGCGCCCGCCGGCCTTGCTGCGACAAAAGCGTCGACGTTGTCCTCGTGCGCTTACGTCCGGCCTACCGCGCGAAAGCGTCAGGCCGGCCGCTCCCGCGCCGAGGCACGCCGAATGCCGAACTCCTTGATCAGCGCATATAGCGCCGGGATGACCATGAGCGTGAGGATGGTCGCCGAGACCATCCCGCCGACCATCGGCGCGGCGATCCGTCGCATCACCTCCGAGCCGGTACCGCTGCCCCACATGATCGGCAGCAGGCCCGCGATGATGGCCACCACCGTCATCATGAGCGGGCGCACGCGGTACACGGCGCCCTGCATCACCGCCTCAGCGAGATCTTCCACCGTGAGCTTCTCTCCCGCAGCCGTGCGCTTGGCCCTCGCCCCCTCAAGCGCTTGGTCCAGATAGATCAACATCACGACACCAGTTTCCGCCGCCACGCCCACCAAGGCGATGAACCCGACAGCCACAGCCACACTCATGTTGTATCCGAGCAGGTACATCAGCCAGATGCCGCCTACAAGGGAGAATGGGACGGAGAGCATGACGATCAAGGTTTCCGTGAGCCGCCTGAAATTCAAGTATAGGAGTGTGAACACGATCAGGATCGTGAGAGGCACCACGATCGCGAGCCGCTCCTTGGCGCGCTCCATGTATTCGAACTGGCCACTCCACGTGGCGTAGTAACCCGGCGGGAATTTCACCTGTTCGCGCACAGCCTTCTGCGCGTCGGCAACATACCCTCCGATGTCTCGATCGCGGATGTCGACGAAAATGTACGCCGATAGCAGGGCATTCTCGGTGCGGATTCCTGGCGGCGCCTTGAGCAAGGTGACCTTGGCGACCTGACCTAGCGGCACCATCGCGCCGCTCATGGTCGGAATAAGCACTTGGGTCGCAATGGCCTGCGGATCATCGCGTAACTCCCGTGGATAGCGAACAATGACACCAAAGCGTTCAAGGCCTTCCACCGTCGTGGTGATCATGTCGCCGCCGAGCGCGGTGGCGATGACGTCCTGCAGGTCGCCGACCGGTAAGCCATAGCGTGCCAAGGCCATGCGATCCGGCGCGATGTCCAGGTAATAGCCCCCCGTCACGCGCTCGGCAAAAGCGCTGGTGGTGCCCGGTACGGTCTTTACGACCGCTTCGATGGATTTCGCCAGCACCTCGATTTCGTCGAGGTCCTTACCGAACACCTTGACGCCGATCGGGGTGCGGATACCGGTCGAGAGCATGTCGATACGCGCCTTGATCGGCATGGTCCAGGCGTTGCTGACACCAGGGATCTGCATGGCCTTGTCCATCTCCGCGATCAGCTTCTCCACGGTCATGCCAGGCCGCCATTCACTCTCCGGCTTTAGGTTAACGACGGTCTCGGCCATTTCGAGCGGAGCGGGGTCTGTCGCGGTGGCGGCCCGGCCGGCCTTGCCGAAAACGGACGCCACTTCGGGAATGCGCTTGAGAATCTTGTCCTGGGTCTGCAATAGCTCGCCCGCCTTCGTCACCGATAGGGACGGTAGCGTGGCCGGCATGTAGAGCAGTGTCCCTTCGTTCAGGAGCGGCATGAACTCGCTGCCGAGCTTCAGGGCTGGATAGGCAGTCAGTGCGAGGACGGCCATCGCGGCGACGATGGTCAGCTTCTTCCAGCGCATTACCCAGGCGATCACCGGGCGATAGGCCCAGATGAGAACGCGCACGATAGGATTCTTGTGCTCCGGTGGGATACGCCCGCGAATGAACAGGAGCATCAAGACAGGCACCAGCGTGATCGAGAGCAACGCAGCACCGGCCATGGAGAAGGTCTTGGTATACGCCAACGGCTTGAAGAGTCTCCCTTCCTGGGCTTCGAGGGTGAAGACAGGCAGGAAGGAAATGGTGATGACGAGCAGGCTGAAGAACAGCGCCGGGCCCACTTCCCGGCACGCCGCGATAATGGCTTCCAGGCGGGATTCCCCCGGCTTGAGCTGTTCCAGGTGCTTATGCGCATTCTCGATCATCACAATGGCGCCAGGGAGCATGGCGCCGATCGCAATAGCGATGCCGCCCAAGCTCATGATGTTGGAGTTAAAGCCCATTAGCCGCATCGCGATAATGGCGACGAGCACGCCGATCGGCAGCATGATGATCGCTACCAATGCGCTGCGCGCATGGAGTAGGAACACCATGCACACGAGCGCCACGATGACACTCTCCTCGATGAGTGTGCCACGCAGGTTCTTGACCGCCCGGTCGATCAGGTCGGATCGGTCATAGACCGACTGCAGGGAGACTCCAGTCGGCAGTCCGGAGGCTATCTCGTTGATCTTGGCCTTGAGATTGTGGATGACATCGAGCGCGTTCTGCCCATAGCGCGCAACGACAATGCCGGCGACCACCTCACCCTCGCCATTCAGTTCGGTGATACCTCGCCGCTCGTCGGGGCCGAGCTCGACGCGGGCCACGTCCTTGATCAGTACCGGCACGCCTTTTTCCGCCTTAACCACCAGATTCTCGATATCGGCAATACCGCGAAGATAGCCTCGCCCGCGCACCACGAATTCCGTTTCCGACATTTCGACAGAGCGGCCGCCCACGTCACGATTGCTCGAGCGGATTGCCTCGGACAACTTGGCGAGGGGGATCCCGTAGGCTTGCAGCTTGCGCGGGTCCACCGTCACTTGATAGGTCTTCACGAAGCCACCGACACTGGCCACTTCAGCCACCCCTTGCGCCGTGGTGAGCTGGTAGCGCACAAACCAATCCTGGATCGCGCGCAACTCGGCCAGGCTGCGCTGCGCCCCGACTAGGGCATACTGGTAAACCCAGCCCACCCCGGTGGCATCGGGTCCCAGCGACGGCTTCACGTTCTGCGGCAATCGGCCGGCTGCGAAGTTCAGATATTCCAGCACCCGGGAGCGGGCCCAGTAGATGTCGGTGCCATCCTCGAAAATGACGTAAACGAAGGATGCGCCAAACATGGAGAGCCCGCGCACGACCTTGGACTTCGGCACGGCGAGCATCGCCGTGCTGAGCGGATAGGTGACCTGGTCCTCGACCACCTGCGGCGCTTGCCCCGGGTACTCGGTGTACAGGATCACCTGCACGTCGGAGAGATCCGGGATTGCATCAAGCGGGGTATTGATGGCCGCATAGATACCGGCGGCCACCAGAAAGAACGTGCTCAGCAACACCAGAAAGACGTTGCGCGCAGACCATTCGATGATGCGTCCCAGCATGTCAGGGCCCCTTGTGCTGGGTGCCGGCGGGTGTTTCTTCCTTGGCCGGCGGCATTGGCATGTCGCCCATCGGTTTGCCCTCCTTGGCCGGTGGTGGCGGTAGGGTAGCCGGCTCACCGTCTTTGGAGGCGGCCGGCTTGGCGATGCCCATGTCCATGCCGCCCATGCCGCCGATCGCCGCCTTGAGGTTGCTCTCGGCATCGATCAGGAAGTTGGCGCTCACGACCACCTTCTCGCCGGCCTTCACCCCCTCCAGCACTTCGATGTAGCCATCGGCGCGCATGCCTAATTTTACCGACCGGGGCTCAAATTTGCCTTCCTCGCGCTGCACCAGCACGAGCTGGCGGGCGCCAGTGTCCAGCACTGCGGAATCGGGCACGGCGAGTGCCTGTCCGCCTGAGCGGGTAGAGGCCATCTCGACATGGGCAAACATGGCTGGCTTCAACAGCCCACCCGGGTTGGACTGTTCGATGCGCACCTTGACGGTCCGCGTCTCCGGCGTGACAGTCGGGTAGATGAAGGTCACTGTGCCAGTGAACGTCTTGTCGGGGTAGGCATCGACGTGAACCTTCACCGCTTGTCCCTGGCGGATCAGCCCAAGCTCCTGCTCGAATACCTCCGCAAGCATCCAGACCGATGAGAGGTCCGCGATCTGGTAGAGCATCTCGCCGGGCATAAAACGCCTACCCTCGACGGCTGGCTTTTCCAGAACGACCCCATTGGCCTGCGAACGGAGCGTGAGGTACTGGCGCGCCTTGCCATCCTTCTGCAATTGTTTCAAGTCTGCCTCCGAGATGTCCCAGTTGCGCAGCCGCTGCAGGGCGCTTTCCATCAGCTGGTGCATGCTCGCTTGCACCTCGGGGCTGCTGTCCTTGACCGACTGCATGCCCTTCCAGGCGATCAGATACTCCTGTTGGGCCGTGATCAGGTCCGGACTGTAGATGTCCATCAGTGGCTCGCCCTTCCGTACCGCCTGCCCGGTGGTATTGACATGCAGCTTCTGGATCCACCCCTCGAACTTGGGCGCCACGGTGTATAGGCGCCGCTCGCTCGCCTGGACGATGCCCACGGCACGCACGGTGCGCGTCAGCACCCGCGGCGCAGCGGCTTCCGTGCGCACGCCGAGCTTTTGCACCTTGTCGGGGCTGATTTTCACCAATGGACCGCCGGCCGTTGGCTCGTCGCCTTCATAGACGGGCACATAGTCCATGCCGTCAGGCGCCTTTTTCGGCACGGGAGACGTGTCCGGCAGCCCCATCGGGTTGCGGTAATAGAGAATCTTGCGTTCGGTCTTCCCAGCCTTCTCGCTAGTCACCGTCGCGGTCGGCGGCGACTTTTGAGCTCCCCACCAGTAGCCAGCCCCAAGCGCCGCCGCGATGAGCACTGCCACAACGGTTGCTGCTGCTGCGCGATTCACGATCCTTCTCCAGCCGCTCTCAGCTCAAGAAACGGAGGCACCGCCAGTTAGGCAGGTACGCGCCGGAACTCAACGAATCACTTCCTCGCGTCGGCCGCCATCTGGCGATGCTGCTCCGCAAGCGCGAGATTCTCCGCCGCCGCCTGCTGATATACGCGTGCGAGGTTCTCACAGTGGCGTGCCAGGTTGACCTGCCCACCCCCCTTGATGGTCCCCGACCGTTGGTAAGTCCTCGCCAGCCGCTGATGCCGTTCGGCAGCGGCTTTGTCCGCGCCGGCCTGTTGCTCATAGAGCGAAGCAATCTCCTCGTGATCGCCGGGAGTGTGCGCGGCTTCGATTTTCTGCTCGACCCCAGCCGGCGTAACGGGGCCCTCGGCTGCACACGCCCCAAGCGCCAAAATCGCTGCCACCACGAGGGCGCCCGCCGCCCAATCCGACCAACGCTGATCCCAGCTCATGTTTTACTCCTCCACCCTGTCCGTTGAGTAGTAAATCGCGGCTCCCACAGTGAGCGGCAAAGTTGCGCTTGCGCAGCGCGCGGATCACACTGAATAGACGCGTTCAATAAATTTCCACCCCGGTAAGGAATTCGAGTTCCGCACGCGCCTTATTTTGGTTCACCACGGCCGTGGCATATCCGATCTCATAATTGAGTACGGTCATCTGGTTATCGAGCAGCGTAAAAAAATCCACGCGATTCACCCGGTACGCCGCGAGCGAGGACTCCACAGTCAGCCGCGCCTGCGGAAGCACAGTGGTCTCATAAAGGCGGGCCGACTTGAAGGTCTGCTCCGCATTAGCGGCCTCTTGCCGCAGTCGTGACGAGACTTCGTTCTGTTGCGCTTGAAGCATGCTCGTCGTCTGATCGCGCATCGCGGTCGCTTCGGCCACGCGAGGCCCGAGCTTACTCTCGCGCCACAGCGGTAGATTGATTGCCACGGTCAGGCTCACCATGTCCTCGCGTCTACCGCCCATGGGCGATCTGTCCCGCTGACCGTAGGAGAAGCGCACGTCGAAGTCGGGGTAGTACTCTCTTCTGGCGACTTGGAGGGCTTTCTCACTGCGCGCTATCGTACTTTGGAGAGCGAGCAACTGCGGGCGCGATGCTAAAGCGATGTGCCGCAGTTCATCTAGGCGCGGCGCGAATTCCTTTAGTGTCGGGAAATGAGGAACAGGTGCCGCCAGGTCCGGTGCGCGGCCGAGCGCCCGATTCAGCTCGGCCTCAATCATGCGGCGCTCGCGCCCCAGCTTGATCAGTTCGTCGGTCATCTTCGCAACCTGCGTCTGCGCCTTGAGCACGTCCGCCTGGCTGCTTTGCCCGACCGCGTAGCGTGCCTCGGCGGTCTTCAGGAACTGTTCGAGAGCGCGCTTGTTATTTTCCGTGAGCCGCATGGACTCAATGGCGAGGGCGAGGTCGAAATAGGCGACTTTCACGTCCCGTGTTACCCGGTTCACGGTTTCCTGAACGCCATGGAGCGTCGATTCTGCCTCTTTCGTGGCGAGGTCCCGGCGCAAGGCGCGCTTGCCCGGGTATGGAAATCGCTGGGAGAGACCGACCATTTTCATGGTCATGTCGTCGCGGTTGAAGCTAAGCGAACTGACAGGGAGATTCACCACACCGGCCTCGAGCATCGGGTCGTCGAGCGCGCCCGCAGGTGCAATCCGCTGCTGCGCCGCCTCGTACTCCTGCCTGGCGGCTCGGATATCGGGATTGCTTCCGAGTGCTTCGGCTATCGCCTCGCGCAGCGGCAGAGTCGGACCACCACCCAGCTCTTCGGCGACCACACATCTCGCGAGCAGCAGTAACGCCGCGGCAAGTAGTACTCTTGCATTCGTTGGCAGGTTCATACGGCCTGATTCTGCTGGTTGAGGAGGCTCCGACTTCGTGTGTTCGCTTGCCGCCGCGGGTGGACCCTGGACTTCGCAACGGTTCGCCAGCGCTAGCGCAACATCGAAACGCGCTCCAATCAAAGTCGGCGTTACGCGGATATTGCTTTGTCGAGCCGCTTCGCGTTTGGCCTGCCGATGGCGAGCGCGAGACCGTCGCGATTGGAGACAGAGAGGCGGCTTTTTCGCCCAGCAGTCGGGGCAGTGGATAATCTGCGAGGGATCCTTCCCAGTGGGGATTCCTAACCAAGGATCCGACACTGGATCCACCGCACCTTTGGCCCAAGGAATGCGGTCACTGCTAACACTGTCGCCCGCAGGCGCATCTGCCGCAGCGCCGCAAGTGCGAACATTCCGGTGATGACCCCAACGAGTTCGTACAGCCTGATGGATGCTCCATTGTCTTCGCGGCTCAGCCAACATCTGGCTGTGCTGGTCGACAGCGCCCTGGAGCTCATGCAACTGGATGTACTGCGTCTTTCGGCGCGCCCTGTATAAAACTTTCTGGCAAACCTGTGCCCCTCGCATGGCCGCACCTGATCGGATCAAGCATGGAATCGGGTCCTATTGGCCTTGATATCGGTTGGGGAGTAGCCGATCCACGCGCCACACCTCATTTCCCTGCATCATGATCTTCTGACCGTCCTTCGTTTCCATGATCAGGCCTTCCTTCATGCTGGCCGGGCGACCTAACTTGTCTTCCATCCCCATCTTCCCGTCCTTGAAGATGTATAGGGTGGAACCGTCCTTGAGTTCGAACTTCTGTTCGAGCCGGCTGGGATCCGCCGCGAAAACCGAAAACGCGAGCGTGCTTGCACCGGCTGCTAATAGAAATCCTTTGACTACAGACATAGCGTTACTCCTTCCAGGTGGGGCAAGTTAAGTCGCATCAGGCCAGAGCGGAATCTGCGACACGGCGGGAGGCGAAGCATCA
Source organism: Cupriavidus sp. SK-3 (assembly GCF_000611145.1). Taxonomy (NCBI): domain Bacteria; kingdom Pseudomonadati; phylum Pseudomonadota; class Betaproteobacteria; order Burkholderiales; family Burkholderiaceae; genus Cupriavidus; species Cupriavidus sp. SK-3. The sequence continues at coordinate 17,557 of NZ_JFJV02000120.1, forward strand.
CTTTGCCAGCGCAAACTACTGCGAGTTTTCGACAACCTCCCCGAGTTCGCGGAGCTGAATGCGCTCCATATTTGGTCACGCCGCGGTAAAAAATCTGGCTGTGTCACGTTACTGAACTTGATCGGATCAAGCGTGGAGGCAAGCGCTATCCGCCACGATTGCTCCTGCCGGGAACCAGCGGATCGACACGCCACACTTCATTTCCTTTCATCATGAGTTTCTGACCGTCCTTCGTTTCCATGATCATGCCGTCCTTCATGCTGGCGGAGTGACCGAGCTTGTCTTCCATGCCCATCTTTCCATCCTTGAAGACGTAGAGGGTGGATCCGTCCTTGAGCTCAATTTTCTTTTCGACCTGACTGGGATCTGCCGCGAAGGCCGAAAACGCGAGTCCGCTCATGCTGGCGGCTAACAGGACTTGTTTGAACATAGACATGGCACTTCTCCTTCTATGGTTTGGTAAATTGAATCTATGGTCAGGCTGGAAACGAAAAATGGGGCAAGATGCCAATAGGATGAGTGCTCATGAGGACGTCCTTTCTACAGGGAAAAGAGTCGAAGCGCAGAAATGCCCGAGCCGCCGAATACCATGATAGTACGCATTTCGTGGAAATTTTAGGCCAAGATAGGTGCGTATTAGTTCAGCGGATGCGTTACGAACCTGCGAGTTACGGCAAGCGGGCATCCGAATAAAAGATAGCGCAGGTACAGACATTGATCGCGCCTCCTCGCCGCAAGCTTAAGATTACTCGAATGGAGCTTACCCAAGAATGCTCTTTGTGGCACGCCCGCGAAGCGAACCTATCGCTTTCTCTTAAAACGTGCGGCCACCAGAAGGTCATTCGATATAGCCGGCGCAGTGGATCGGCCAGGAAGGCATCCTGCACTCCTGGCTTCTTCGACTGCACCTTTGAAGCCCCGAGCGAGGTTAGGCTATCGCCGCGCTCGCGCTTGCCGGTGCAACGTATCCACCGTCGGTAAACGGGTCGCGCGGATCGGTCACCGAACGTGCCCCATCGGTGAACGGGTCTGGCGTTCGTACGCCGGCGGCGAGCACGCTGCTATCGGCTTGGCTCGATGAGAGCCTCCCACCATCCGTGAACGGGTCACGCGGATCGGTCACCGAACGTGATCCATCCGTGAACGGGTCACGCGGATCGGTCACCGAACGTGATCCATCCGTGAACGGGTCACGCGGATCGGTCACCGAACGTGATCCATCGGTGAATGGGTCGCGCATGTCAGTCGCACGTGCACCGTGGTACCGCGGGTCAAACTTCTGCGCGGCAATCACAACGCCCGAGGTTGCGCCGAGCGAGGCCAGCAGGACGCCGGCGAAGAGGGCTTTCTTGATGGTTTTCATGAATCAGTCTCCTACTCATACTCACGCGGACATGACCGGCCGTCTGGCCTTAGCTCATTGTCTAGCCGTCAGTCACAGCCTTCACTGGTCAGAAGTCAACAAGTCATAAAGAGTCCTCCCGGGACACCCAGTTCGGTTCCCGCCTCCGGATCGTACTGATGCGTGAGGCTCAGCTATCCGACTGAGGCTCGCCATCACCTGACGTCGGCCTGTCCCTTCGGGCTCGTCATGGGTTGTCCGTCTGTACCGGTTGCCATCGCGTGGGAGTCCATTTGTTTCATCATTTCGTCGCACCGCGCCAGCCTCGCCTCTTTGGCAGCAGCAACCGCATTGCGTTGTCGCGCTTCAGCGCGCGCTCTGTTGATGACGTCCCAGTCGGGGCCCGCGAGCGCCAGACCGGAGATGACACCGAGCGAAATAAGAACGATAGCCTTGAAAATGGAATGCATGACGATCTTCCCAGAGTCGGTTCTGCCTGGCTCAACCGCGACCGGGGCAGAACACCCACGCTCGGGCGAAGCAACGGAAGTCGAGTACGTGGCCAGGTCGCGCCACGCGTGGGGATAGATCAGATTCGCAAGCGAGCCGTTGCGAGATAGATCGGCGCAGGCGAGGTGTTCGCGCTGTCAGCCGTGGGGAAGGTCCGTACCGTGTACGGCGCGAGTGGGAGAACGTGCACAAGCTCACCCGCCGCGGCCAAGGCACTGAGATCGGGTGAGTGACCGTTGCTGTCTGCCCAGTGGCGGCCATCCTGCTGATGGTCTGCACACAGGGCGGGCTGCGCCTCGTCCATCTCGAGGCAGCGCGCCGTCGTGGCGGCCATTGATGCTGAATCCACCATGGCCCCCGACTCGGCCGGGCATGCGTAGCCCGCAATCGCAAGGCGCGCAAAGAGCACCGTCGCGAGCAACACGAGCGCAAGCAACCGCGAGAGTGGGCTATGGCTATGCTTCATGGATCACTGGCAAGTTAAAGTCCAGTCTAGTTCTACACAAGCCTGACAGCAAGGCGATCACAAACTGTTTAGGGCGAGAGCGCCTCCACATGACGGTTTTGCGAAATGCAACGCCTAAAAGGCATCTGGCTTCTCAGCGGTAGTGCGCTGGAGATCACTACTGCTCATGGCTAGGCGAATCGCTAACCGGATGGTAAGGGAAAGGCGCTTGGGCCTGACCCTGCCGCGCTCAACGCGACCATACTGCCGTCTCCTTGCCCGGGGCGCGCATGTCGATAACTTGCTGTAGGCTAGGCCGTGGCTATTTGCGGTTCTTTGCCACTTTGCGACGACGCTTTCGTGAGCGAACCGTGCGCTCTGATAGGCGTCGCCGGCGAGGGCCATACTGCCGGCGAAGATACCAGGCGAATAAGACTATCGCAGAGAACGTCAACGCCAAGGAAATCAGAACTGCCACCAGGACGTCATGCGGAAGGTCGAAGACAGGCGCTCTGATCACGGTCACTGTGCTGGCGTTCGTTTGGGGGACGGCATTGCCGGCTTAGGGGTTCGAAGGCGCGGGGGGTCGCAGACAGCCTGGTTGCTCTCGCAGACGAACCAGAGCGGCCCAACTGGCCTCGTTACGCGGTAGTCATTTCGATCCGCAAGAGGAACCGAAAGCCAGGAACACTCCGAGCACTCCTGGCTTCCTTGCGGCTCAGAAGGACTGAGCCGCGTCAGGCGGTTGTCGCGCCCCAACCTGCCAACGTGTTACCTCCGTCGGTGAACGGGTCGGGCTTACGCACGCCGGCGGCGAGCGGCTTGGACCCAGGACGACCGCTTGCGTCCCTTGCGCCATCGGTGAGCGAGCTGCGGCGGACCATCGAGGCGTGCCCGCCATCCGTGAACGGGTCGCGTGGATCGGTCACGGAGCGGCCCCCATCGGTGAAGGGATTGCGCGTGTCGGCGACGTGCGCGCCATCGTGAAATGGATCCACCTTCTGGGCGGCCATTACCGCACCAGAGGAGGCGCCAAGACTTGCCAGCACCACGCCGGCGAGGATGACTTTCCTGATCGTCTTCATGATTCTTTCTCCAATCGTTCAACTATGAGTGACAGTGCTGCCGTGGCTCATGGCTCATGGCTCATGGCTCATGGTCCATGCGCAATGCGCTGCTTTGGGAATCTGCCGAGGCCCGCCATGACTGGGCTCAATGGCCTGCAAAGAAGTTGCTCCCGTTGGGGTAGGCCCAGACACCCTTTGCGACAGGAATCTCCGGAAACAGCGTGCTCAGCTCAACGGCGGCGTTGCCGGGCCGCGCGGCGAAGGTCCATGCGGCCGATGCCGAGCCGAAATCAAAGCGCACGGTCTCGCCCGCGCGGACGGGAACCGCCTTCATGCCCGGGGCGATGGGGACCGAGCGCGCGCCAGCCGGCGCTGTTGCCCGCTCGCCATATAGCGCCGCCGCGCTGCTCGACTGCTCCGCTGAGCGATGCATCATTGGCTCGTGCATATTGGTTCCGCCCGCGGGCATCTGCCCCATCATCTGGGCGCAGTGGTCGCACATTGCTTGCTCGGCCGCGCCGCCTGCACTGGCAACCTTCTGTGGTTGCGCTGCCTGGCGCGCACTGTTAATGGCGTCCCAGTTTGGTCCCGCAAGGGCCGATGCGCTGAGCGCGGCGAGCGTGACGGTGGTAAGAAGTCGAATGGCTTTCATGATGGATTGTCCCGAATGTTGACGTCAGGGTCGCGGCACGACACGGCGGGTTCTGTTCGCCACGAGGTGCGCGCACCAGTTCTACACGTGGCGGCAAGCGTTGCCGCCATTCGGGGCCATCAGAGTCGTAATCTGGCCGTCTGAAGATAGATCGGCGCAGACACCAGGTAGGACGGGGGGGGCCGCAGGGAAACGATGCGGCCCGCCGGCGCCGACCAGGGAGGGCGGACTTCCTGTACCGGTGGGGCATCGGCTTCGGGCGGATGGTCGTAAGCAGTCTTTTAACGACGCCCCTCAG